>NZ_MRCT01000007.1 GCF_002208625.1 Methanobrevibacter sp. 87.7 | reverse complement strand
AATATAATTTCATAAATCTCCAATTTTATAAAAAAAATAAAAAAAACAAACACAAAAATTAATAATATATAAAATAAAAATTAATAATAGTTAAGTATATTTAAATTTTTTTTCAAAAAAAATAAAAAAAATACAAGATACTTAACAAAAATTAATGGTGAATTTATGAAAAAATATAGATTCTCTTTAATCATATTATTATCAATAATCTTAATAATACTCCTATCAGGAACATGTTTTGCTATTGATAATAATACAAGTAACGAAAAACAAAATAATTTAAATATTTCAAACATTAATACACAAAATAATTATTCCCAAATAACCCCATTAGAAATAGAAAATAACAAATATTACATTTCAAACAATGGAGACGATTCAAATGATGGAACAATCAACCATCCATTTAAATCAATAAAAACAGGAATAGACAAATCAAAAAACAACTCAATAATATACATAGACTCTGGAACATACACCGGAAACAAAAACTCCAACATAACAATAAACAAAAACCTAAAAATCACCTCCTACAACGGAGAAGTCATCATAACCGGAGAAAACAACCAAATTTTCAAAATAACAAAAAATACAAACGTAATAATCAACAACTTAACATTCAAAAACACAAAAACAAACACCAACGGAGGAATAATCTACTCTGAAGGAAACTTAACAATAAATAACTCAAAACTCACAAACAACACAGCACAAAACGGAGGAGCAATCTACTCCCAAGGAAACTTAACAATAGATAACACCAAATTCAACAACAACTCCGCACAAATGGAGGAGCAATCTACTCAAACTCAAAACTAACCATAACCAACTCAGAATTCACAAACAACAACGTAAGCTTCCTAGGAGGAGCAATAAACAACAACGCAAGCAACCTACAAATCAGCAACTCACAATTCAACAATAACTCCGCAAAAAGTAAATCAAACCAAAACAACGGAGGAGCAATAAACAACATCGGAGACAACTTCAACATAACAAACTCCACATTCTACGGAAACTACGCAAAAAATACAGACAAATTCAAAAACTCAGAACTCTACGGAGGAGCAATAAACAACGAAGGATTATACTTCTACGCAAAATCAAACAAATTCATAAAAAACTACCTAGAAATCAGAACAAACCCCGAATGGTATGAACTTTGTTTAAACGCAACAGCAGGTGGAGCAATATTCATACTAGGACATGATGCAGAAGTCATAGACAATGAATTTATAGAAAACAATGCACACTGTAAATATTCAAACAACATCGTAAGCATATATGGAAACAAATGTTTCGGAGGAGCATTATACATTGTATCTCTCTCCAAAGAAAAATACAAAACAGGAATCAAACTAATAAACAACACATTTACAAACTGCAGCTCCGCAAATGGAGCAGTAGAAGTATCAGCATACAATTCAATAGTAATAAACAACACATTCGACAACAACAAAGCACAATTCAGAAGTTCATGCTTTATAACATTCGACGATAACCTTACATTTGAAAATAATACCATAATAAACAACAACGACACAAAAAACAAAGCTGAAGCTTGCGTTTACATACATTCTAATAACGCTAACATAAAAAACAATTACTTCAAAAACAATGATAATTCCTATAAAATGGATGAAAAAACTACAATTGAAAAATATGCAATTTATTTCTTTAACGATGATTATTATAATAAAACTAAAACTAATATAACAATTACAGGTAATGAATTTGATAGTAATTATGGAAGTATTTATCTATATGGTCACAATGGAGCTAACATAACAAACAATAAATTCCTAAACAACAAAGGTGTAGGAGTAGACACATATGTCGGTTCAAATATCACAATTACAAAAAACATATTTATAAATAATACTAATGAATTTTATAATGGTGGATCATGTATTAATTTAAATAGTCATAATTCAACAATTTCTGATAATTTTTTCCTAAACAATACTGGAAAATATAATGGTGGAGCAGTTGCATTAATTTGTCCAGAAGATGTAAACCTTACAAATAACCTATTTGTTGGTAACTCAGCACAAGATGGTGGAGCAATATATGGAATTTATACAACTGGATATCACATTTCAAATATATTCATAGGAAATACTGCAGAAGTACCTGACCATGAAGAAATGTACTTCCAATATTCTTATCCAGAAAGAAATAACACCATTGCTAACAATGGAAATATTGACTTACTCAAAGAACATATCAATAAAATAAATGAAAAATATAATTCTAGAAGAATAGACTATAATGAATACTTTAAAGAAATTAACAACATAATAAACCAATACATAAACAATGAACTTCCAGAAATAAATGAAAACACCAATACAACAACAAACAATACAAACACCGAAACAAACAATACAAATACAGAAACAAACAACAACACAAACATACAAACAAACAATAACACACAAAACAATAACAATATTATAAACAATACAGAAAACAATAATAATGTTATAAACAACAATAATACAAAAAATTATAGTAATTCATCAGATAACTCCAATAAAAACAATCCAGTTGGACTTGGAAAAACAAGTGCAATAAACCTTGGATACGTTTCAAATATGCTTTCAAATAACCAAAAAGAAGAACCATCAAAAAGTTCAGAAAAAGCATACGAATTAAACAAAAACAAAAACAATCCAAGTACAAATAACAACTACATAATCTATTCAATCATATTACTAATCATTGTAATTAGCTTAATGGTTTATGGATTAATTAAAAGAAAAAGAAATATTTAAATTTTAAAAATATTTTTTTTATTTTTTTTATTTTTTTAATTTACAACAAAATAATATAAAAAATAATAAAAATATCATAAATTAATCAAATATAATTTAAATTTTATAAAATTTAATTTAATTAATAGGTGAGAATATGAAAAAGATGTTTATATTAATTGTTTTTTTAACATTAATATTAAGCATGGGTTGTAGTTTCGCTTCAGATATAAATGATAATCAAAATTATACTGCAGTGAATACTGCCCCAGTAGATAATAATAATCTAACTGTAATTAATACAGATAGTAATGAATTAAAAGATTCTAATTCAGAAAATCAGTTAAATACAAATAATAATGAAATAAAAGATCCTAAATCAGAAAATCAATTAAGTCCTAATACTTATGAAATTACTGATGATAATTATGATGAGTATTTTAATTCAGAAAAAGGAGATGAATACGGATACTTATTAGAAAATTCTACAATTAAAGATGGAGATGTAATAAAAATTGGTAATGTATCTAAAAAAATATTTTTTATTACTAAATCATTAAACATTACTTCAATATCTGATGATAGTCTCCTTACAGATAGTATTATATTCTTAAGAGAAGGAAGTGAAGGATCTAATGTAACTAACTTACATTTCGAAAATAATGCTATAACCAATTCTATATCACGTGAGATGGTAATTGCTATTACAACTCTTAATACAGGTAATATATTAATTTATAATAATACTATATCAAGTATAAAGAATTTTGCAATGAGTCTTATAAATACAACAAATTCAAAAATAGATCATAATAAAATTAGTACCTATAATCCAAAGGCAAGCGCTAAATGGGGTGGAAAAAGTACATTTTTAATTCATTCTTCTTCAAATAATATTATATCAAACAATGAATTTGAATCCAGTGCTGCAAATTGTATATCATTCAAAGTAGGATTACCAAGACATACAACTAATGAACATAGAGCAATAAAATCAGATAATAATACAATTGAAAATAATACAATAAATGGAACAATTGGTAAAAATTTAGCAATGTGCTGGCTTATATTTGTACAAAATGATGGAGCTAATAAAATAGGAACTATATTTATTAGAAATAATACAATAATAAATGGTAATAAAGGAATATATGCTCCAAATCTTGTAGAAGGAACAGAAATTATAAATAATAAAATTATTAATTGTGAAAATGGAATAGAAGTATGTAATGCAAAAGTTGAAAATAATACAATCAATGTTGATAAAAATGCTATTATTTCAAGTAAAGATACAATAATTAAAAATAATAATATTACCACACCAAGATTAGGTTTATTGATTAAAGATACAAATATTACAATATTAAATAATAATTTTAATATAACTGGTAAAGATAACTATGCAATAGCAATTGAACTTGATAAAAGTAATATTACTATTAACAATAATACTATAAACACTTATTATGGTATCGCAACAAGACAAGGAAATTTAGGTAATATTAGTATTATAAATAATACAATAAATAGTGAAAAATCTGCTATTTACATGACAGGTACTTTAGATTCAATAAAAATTAATGAAAATAAAATTAATGTATACAATAATCAATCTACTGAAACCGGTATAGTAATAAATGGAACTAATAATTCAGAAATTAATAATAATATTATAAAAACAAATGGAGAATATGCAATTGTAACAGAAGATAATATAACTATTAAAAATAATTATCTTACTGGAAATACTAATCTTGCTGAAGATGCAATAAGTCAAGTAAATGAAAATGTTTCAGATAATTATCCACATAGAATAGCATATAATTTTAACACTGATGAAAAAGGAAACATTATAGCAAGAATCTTTGATAATAAAAATAATCCACTTAGCAATAAAACTGTTACCTATTTAATTAATGGAACTCCATCTTATAAAACATTAGTTACAGACAAAGATGGTAAAGTAAATATAAGTGATATTTATGGAAAAGTAAATTTAACTGTAATAATAACAGGTGACACATCTAGATATATAGGTGATAAAAATATTACATTTACTGTTAAAACAATTAGAAAAACAGAAGAAAGATTAGCTACTAAAATTGTTTCATATGATTTTAATCAAGTTGCAGTTGATTTTTATAATGGAGAACGTGGAGGATATTTTGTTGCTCAACTTCTTGATGAGAATAATAATCCTTTAGCAAATAAATTGGTTCAAGTTGGTTTTAATGGTGTTGCATATAAATTAATTACTGATAGTAATGGTTTAGCTAAACTTCAGATTAATCTTGCATGGGCTGGTATTTACACATTTGCTGTTGCATTTTTAGGTGATGATGATTATAATGGTAGTTTTGTTGTAAATAAAATTACTATTAGTAAAAAAGCAACTTCTTTAGTTGTTCCAAATAAAAGATATGCAAGTAGTTCTAAATCTAAAATTATTACTGTTACTTTACAAGGCCAAAAAGCTGTAGGCTCAGGTCATGTTAATGGTGTAGGTAAAACTGTTAAAGTTACTGTTAATGGTAAAACTTATACTGCAAAAATTAATAGTAAAGGTGTTGCTACTGTTAAAGTTTCCATTACTAAAAAAGGAACTTATACTGTAACTACTAGATTTGATGGTGATTATGGATTTAATTCTAAAGTAACTACTTCTAAATTAACTATTGTATAAATAGTGTTGTTAGTATGTTTTTAGTAAGAATTTTTCTTATTAAAAACATATTTTTTATTTTTTGATAATTATTTTTCTTCTTATGTTTATTTTTTTAAGTTTGTAATTGATTTTTTATTTTAGATTTAAGTATTGTATATATATGTGTAAATATCTATTTTTATAATCATGTTTATTAAATTAAATTATTAATTTATCAACTAATTATTTCTTACTTTTAATTTATTTTATCAATTTAATTTATTAATTATTTAATTAAATACATTAATTATTGAGTCTTTCATATTATGAACTGTTATTTTTTATTATACTTTAATTTTTTATAAAATATTTAAATTAATTTCATTAATTATTTAATAGGGTAAATATAAACATTATCTTATATTAAATAAGAATTATTTTTTTTAAAAAAATACGAGGAGATACTATGAAAATTGGAATGAACCATGGTGCTGGTGGAGAAGTAATGGAAAGTCTCATTAAAGACACTATTTTATCAAATATTTCTAAAAAATCAGTTAACGGAGGTATTGGTTTAGACTCTTTAGATGATGGAGCAACTATACCTATTGGTGATTATGAAATTGTTGTTACTACTGATGGACATACTGTAGATCCTCTTTTCTTCCCTGGTGGAGATATTGGAAGAATTGCTGCAGCTGGTACTATTAATGATGTTTCTATGATGGGTGCAAAACCTCTGGCAATTACTAATGCTATGGTTGTTGCAGAAGGATTTGATATTGAAAACATGGATAAAATCATGAAGTCAATGAATGCTACATGTGAAGAAGCTGATGTTGCACTTGTTGCTGGTGATACTAAAGTAATGGAAGCTGATAAATTAGATGGTATTGTTATTGCTACTACTGGTTTTGGTATTGCTAAAAAAGGTGAAATTGTAAGAGATGCAGGTTTAGAACCTGGTGATAAAATCATTGTAACTGGTAGTATTGGTGACCATGGTATGAGTCTTATGTCCTTTAGGGAAGGTTTTGGTTTTGAAACTGATTTAAAATCTGATTGTGCTCCTATGTGGAATCTTGTTAAAAAAGCTCTTGATGTTGGTGGAGTAACTGCAATGAAAGATCCTACTCGTGGTGGATTTGCAAATGCAATTAATGAAATGGCAGATAAATCTGGTGTAAGAGTCGTTTTACAAGGTGAAGATATTCCAATTAAAAAACAAGTACATGCTGTTTCTGAAATGCTTGGAATAGATCCATTAGAAGTTGCAAATGAAGGAAAAGTTGTAATGGGTGTAAAAGCAGATAAAGCTGATGAAGTTCTTGAAGCAATTAAAACTGATAAATATGGTAAAGATGCTACAATTATTGGTGAAGTTGTAGAAGGTAAACATGTTATTATTGAAACTCCTGTAGGTGGACAAAGAATTCTTGAAGTCCCTATTGGAGATCCTGTTCCTAGGGTATGTTAATTATAAGTAATTAATTTTTATAATTAATTATTTTTAATTTTTTAAAAATTTAATAAATGATTAAAATTATTAGATTTTAAATATTAATTAAATATTTAAATGAGGTTTATTATGGTAAGTTTAATGACTAAAAGGACTATTGCTTATATTTTAGACTTTTTAGTAGTTTCCGCATTTATGTGGCCAATATCATTTGTATTATTTACATTTTGTAATCCTTTCTATAAATATCAAATATATCATTATTTTATTGTCGTAGCTCCAGTATTAATTATTATATACTTTGTTTTCTGTGAAAAAATTAGAGGTGCTACTGTTGGTAAATTATTAATGTTTATAGAAGTTGTTGATGGAAATGGAAATAGAATTTCATATAAACAAGCTATTATTAGAAATTTATCTAAATTATGGTGGTTCCCAATAATTTTTGATTTAATTATTGGACAATTATATGGAGATAAACATGAACGTGTTTTAGGTCAATTATCTCATACAAAAATTATTAATGAAGATAGATCAAAATTTGATTTATAATTTTTATTATTTTTTACTTATTTTTTAAAAATATTTTTTTTTTAAATGTTATTTTTTAGGTAAGAATTAGTTTTTTTATTATATTTTTTTTACTAGATTTGTTTTTTTATTAGGTAAGAATTAGTTTTTTTATTATATCTCTTGGTAAAATTTAGTTTAGATAAAAATTAGTTTTATATTTGTGTTTTAAATTTTTTAATTAAATTTTAACTAAATATATTTTAATTGTTTAATTGTTAAAAAAATAGAAAAATAAGTTTTTAAATTGTATTAAAAAATAAATTATCTAATTAAATAGAATAATTTATTTTATATATCTATGCATATTTTGGATTTACTTTATAAGTACCAGATGGTAAACCAAGACCTTTTTCGAACTCAGAAGGTGGTATATACATTACTTCTGCTAATTGTTTAACAAGAAGCTGTTGATTTAAGTTTTCATCTTGTTCATCATAAACAATTGCAAGAGTTCTATTATATTTATCATGAGGTCTAGCATCATCTACATCAAGATAAACTGTTTTATATAAACATTTTTCTTTAATGTAGTCTTTAGCATCATAATATCCATCTTCACCTTTTTCAGGTGTGTTTACACCTACAAATCTAACCTTTTCATTACCACCAATACCTTCAACACGTATGGTATCTCCATCGATTACTTTATAACAATATCCACTAAGTTCATGTCTTACAGGAATTCCATAATGACTATCTGAATTTTTACTGGTTTTGCTATAAGCAGAAGCATTTGTGCTACTATTATTTACAGTAGTATTCTTATCTATATTACTACCTGTATCGTTTGTATCAACACTATTATTTGTATAATATTGATTATCATCAATAGAGTTTTCATATGCGTCATAATTATGTGAATTAGCGGCAGTTATACATAATATTGCCCCAATAATTAAAATGATTATTAAAAATCCAGTAGTTTTTTTCATGACTATATATTTATCTTTGTAAACTATTTATTTTTTATTATTTATTTATAATAATTTTAATATATTTGATGAATATTTTTTTCTTATTTTACTATTTTATTAAACTACTAGTAATCTATTAGTTCTAAATTTTGTTATATTAAATATAATAATATTTTTTCTTATAAACAATATTTAAATAAATTAAAATATAAAATATATTTAATTAAATAATTTTTAAGAGGTTTATAATGGAAAATAAATTAATTAATAATTATTCCAATTATGATTATGAAAATTATTCTAATTTTAAAGGTGTTCAAGTAATTAATGGAGTATTGAACTTTCCTATTAGTTGGTTAAATATTCAAGGATACTGTGAATATTCTTTATATCTTCAATATGCTAAAGGTATTCAAGTTCCCTCTACTTTAGCAATGAAAAAAGGAACTGAAGTACATCAAAATCTTGAAGATAAATTTAAAGAAACTGCAAAACCAGCTAGTTTTAAAGATACTTTAAAAACTTCTAAAGAAATTGAAACAAAATCAAGAGAAATGTTTATTATAGAACCAGAGTATGGTATTAGGGGTTATATTGATGAAGTTCAAATGACACCTGATGAATTTATAATTATTGATGATAAACCTGGAACTAAGGCTTATCCTTCACATATTAATCAAGTTAGGGCGTATTGTCTTGCATTTCAATCTATGGTTAATAAACAGTCTAATGGAGAAGATAATCGTAGAATAATTGGTGCATTACGTCAAAGAGGTACTGATAATATATTTTATACTGAAGTTTTTGATGAAGATGTTAAAAATAATATTATATATCTTATTAAACGTATGCATGGTTTAATTGAAGGTTCTAAACCATTTATTCCAACTAAAAATCCTAATAAATGTAGAAGTTGTAGATTTAAAGATAAATGTGAAAATAATCTTTCATAATTATTAGATTTTCATGTTTTTTTTATGAAAATTGATTTTTATAATAATTTATTTAAATCTTTTTTAGATTTTTTATGAATTTTTTTCATATTTTCTTTAAAATATTATTATTTTTATTCAGTATTTTTCCGAAAACTTTATATACTGTGAAAACAATCTTATTATATCGGAACATGGTTTCCGTATTCCGACTATGATTAAAAAATTTTTAGGATTGGTTAAAATTTTTTAGGTATTTAATGAGAATTTCGATTTCGAATATATGTTTTTGTTTTAAGAAATTTAGTTTGAAATCTTTTCCTTTAATAAAAAGTTTTTATTTTAAAATGCCCTTTTAAAAATTCTTTTTGTATTCTAATATATTTGGAATTTAAATTCTTATTATATATAGTTGGTATTTTTATTTATTAATTTATATTTATAGAGAAGAAGATATTATGGTTGTATTAAATCCAGGTGATACTGCATGGACACTTGGAGCTACTGTTTTAGTACTTCTTATGAGTATTCCGGGTATTGCCTTCTATTATGGTGGTTTAAGTAAAAGTAAAAATGTTTTAAATACTATGTACCTATCACTTATAGCATTTTCTATTGCTAGTATTATATGGGTATGTTATGGTTACCAATTTGCATTTGGATCTACAATTAATGGTCTAATTGGTGCTCCTCAAAATTTATTTATGTATGGAATTGGTATTGATCAATTAACTGGTACAATTCCTACTATACTATATGTAATCTTCCAGTTAACTTTCTGTGGTTTAACTGCAGCATTGATTTCTGGTGGTGTTGTTGGAAGAATGAAAACCTCATCTTGGGTAGTCTTTATTATTGCATGGGTTACTCTTGTATATGTCCCTGTTGCTCACTGGGTATGGGGAGGAGGTTGGTTAATGAATATGGGTGCACTTGATTTTGCAGGTGGTACCGTAGTTCATATAGATTCAGGGGTAACTGCATTAGCATTAGCTCTTGTTCTAGGACCTCGTAGAGATACTTCATTATTACCACACCATTTAGGTTATTCTGTTTTAGGAGCAGGTTTCCTTTGGTTCGGATGGTTAGGATTTAATGGTGGATCAGCTTTAACCGCAGATGGTCTTGCTGCTTCTGCTATATTAGTAACAAATATTGCTGCTGCTGCAGCATTAATTACATGGGTTGTAATTGATAAAATTAAAGAAGGAAAACCAACTGTACTTGGTGCAGTATCTGGTGCTGTTGCTGGATTAGTAGGTATTACTCCTGCAGCTGGTTTCGTTGATGTTCCTGCTGCAATTCTTATTGGAATCGGTGCTTCCTGTGTTTCATACTTTGCAGTATACTACCTCAAACCTAAATTTGGTTATGATGATGCATTAGATGTATTGGTATACATGGTATGTCTGGTTTATGGGGTGCTATAGCTACTGGTATATTTGCATGCCCTTTAATAAATAGTGCTAGTGGTTTAATTTATGGTAACCCTAATCAAGTTGTAATCCAAATTATTGCTGCAGTTGCTACAATGATTTATGCATTTGTTGTAAGTTATGTCCTTGCTAGAATTATTAAAGCTACTATGGGTATAAGAGTAGATGAAAAAACTGAAATTGAAGGATTAGATAAACAACTTCATGAAGAATCTGGATACAGATTGGTATAAACAAGTAGTATTTGAAAATATATCTTCTTTGATTATAAGAAGTAATGGAGTTTTTAAAACTCCTATATCTTCTTATTAATTTTAGAAGAGAAGTATGATAATAATTTCATTAGAAAGAGTAAATAATTAATGATTTAAATTTATTATTTAAGTTGTTAGTTAACTTATTTTTAATCTGAAGTTATATTATATAAGAAATTTATAATATTAATTATAATAATATAGAAGGTCATAAAAATGAAAAGAATAATTGCTATTATCAGACCACAAAAACTTGAAGATGTTAAAAAATCTTTAGAGGCTATTGGTTGTAAAGGTATGACAATTACCGAAGTTAAAGGAAGAGGTCAACAATTAGGTACAAAAGAAACTTATAGAGGTTCTAGTTATTGTATTGATCTAATTCCAAAAACACGTGTTGAACTTGTTGTTTCTGATAGTGATGTTGAAGATGTTATAAAAGCCATTTGTGATGGTGGTAGAACTGGTGATATTGGAGATGGTAAAATATTTGTCTCTGCAGTTGAAGAAATTATTAGAATTAGAACTGGTGAACGTGGAGAAAATGCTATTTAAGTAGTATTTTTTCTTTAATTTTTTAATTATATTTCATTTATCATGTTTATAAATTTGTTTGGTTAAAATCATTGTCTTACCTTTATTTTGATTCCTTTTGATTATTTATTGATTGTATTTTTGTTTTATTTTAACCAAACATTTTTATTATTTATTACTTGTTTTTTATAAAAATGCTTTATATTTTTAAGTATTGTTTTTTTAATTTAATTAAGGATTATTTTGTCTAATTTTTATATTTAATACTTAAATTAGTTTTTTAAAATTAGTTTTTTTTGGTTTTGTTGTTTGTTTTATTTTTTTTGTGTTTTAAAATTAGTTTTTTATAATTTTTTTAGATTTAAAATATTTTTTTTTTAAAAAAGGGGTTTTTTATGATTTTTGAGTATTTTCTATTTCATAAAAATCATAAGTTCCTCTAAGATAATTGTAATATTGGATTAAACTATCGTAAACTTTATTGAATCCAATAAATGCATTAATTAATTTTTTTTGATTTAATTTATCAAATGAATAAGTTTTAGAACATATCCAATGGAATCTGTAAATATCATAAGTTTTTGATAATTTTTTAATTTCCATTGTTTCAGGTTCTGAAATATTTTTAAATTCACATTCAGTATTTTCTCTTTTGAGAGCACTAATTAATGCTTGTCCAATTTTATTACTTTCATTTGCATTATTGATTCTATCAATATCTTGTGATATGTAAAATTTAATATTTCTTGTATCACATTCAAATGTAATACCTAATATTAATCCATTTTTATAAAATATACTTGTAGATAATTGATTAAGATCTTTTGATAATTCTGGAGTCATTGTATATTCATTATTTGCGTTATATATTGATAATCTTAAATCTTCTGGAATATCATTAAATACATATGTTAATATTTCAATTAAATCGTATTTCATATAAGTTATTAATTCATATGATAATTTAGATTCTATAAAATCATCTTTTTCAATTGGATATAACTTAAATATTTTTTCAATATCTTTCATTATATCAATATTATTAAAATTTGTATAGCTATATAATAATTCAGTATAAATATTAATTAGATTATCTATTTCATCAATAATGATATCTTCTTCAATATTACTAATTATATTGTGGAATTTAGATATAATGTATACTTCAGTAATATCATCCCAACATGATGTACCATAATAATTACTTAATTTAGTATATCCGTGAGGAATATCCTCTATATTGTCTGCAAGTAATCTTACTATTTCATCACCTACAAATTTTGTTGTATCTTTAAATTTAGTCCAATCATGGGCAATATATGTTAAAAATCCATTTGATTGAGGATCTATTTTTATTTTAACACAAAAATTAATATTAAATATTCTTTTACTAAATATTTCAATTTCTGGTTTTTCGTTATTAGTTATTATTAAAACATTTGTTTCAGGAAATGTTTTTTTAATTTCACTTTTAATGATTAAACATAATTCTGATATTATTTCATTAACTTCTGAAGTTTCATTATTATTTTGTAGAATATCAATTATTCCATTAATACAATCGATTATCATTTACTTTTCTCCGTTTAATCATTATTTTTTTATATTTTAAATTTTAATTTTAATAAGATAATTAATATTATTTAAAATATCTTATTTTATATCTAATTTATTTAAAATTTTTATTATATTTATAATTTAATAAGTATTTTATAAGTAATTATTAGTTTAAATTAATATTTATTTAATAATTTAAGTATATTTAAGGTATTATTTTAAATTAATATTCATCTACATGTATACCACAGTATGGGCATATTTTAGTCTTATCTTTTAATTTATTACCACATTTTGGACAATATTTAGGTATTTTAAGTTTTTTACTTTTATTTGGTTTATTATAAAATTCTTTTTTAATTTTTTCTAATTTTATTAAAGAATCAGGATTCCAATTATTTTCCATTAGTGTTTTTTTAGCAAAATATGCTTCTGTCATTGTATCATATTGTCCAAAGTTATTTTCACCTTTTATTACTGTGAATTTATTTGTTTTATGATTAAATTCTATTTTTCCTTCAATTTTTGATTTATCAATGGTGTTCTTAATTTTTCCTCTTGGTCTTTTTTCTGGAAATGGAGGTAATTCTTTGTTTTCATATTTATTTTCTAGATCACATTCTACAAGTAAATCATAATCAAAATTACAGTAAACTAAACAATCTCTTTCATATAATGCATCACTTAGTTTGCTGAATTCTCCATAATCTTTGTTATTATGTTTTATTCGATAATGGTCTCCTACACGAACTATGAATCTGTAAAAATATCGAATATTTTTAGTATTTATTAGAACACCTTCTTAATTTAAGAATATTATAATTTTCTATTTTATTTATATATATCTTATCTTGAATTTTCTAATTAATCTTTCTTATTTATTTTTTAATGTATGATTTTTTATTTATTTTTTAATATTGTTTTATTTTTTAAAAATTTTTATTTATTTTATAATATTATTAAAATAATTTTTTCGTGTTTTTTTCTTATTTTTCTTATTTTTCTTATTTTTTTGGTTTTTCTATTGATTTAATTTTTTGTTTTATAACTTTTTTTTAAATCTCTTTATTTTATTGCTATACTAATTTAATTTGTTTTATTCTTTTTTAAAAATTTATTAATATCTTTTTATAAATTACATATTATGTTAACTATAGCTAATGCTTTAATTTTAAAAGGTTCTAATCTTAATCCTTCTAAGGAAAATATTGTAATTGATAATGGTAAAATTATTGAAATTGCTCCTGAAATAAAAGAAGGTAAAATTATTGATTGTACTAATTGTATAGTTTCTCCTAGTTTCCTTAATGCACATGTTCATATTGGTGATTCAATTATTAAGGATGAAGGGGATGGTTTAAGTTTAGATGAAATGGTAAAACCACCTAATGGAATTAAACATAAAGCTTTAGAGAATACTAGTGATGAAGAGATTATTAATGATATGGAAAAGTCTATGTGGGATATGTTACATAGTGGAACAAGTCATTTTATAGATTATAGAGAAGGCGGCATTAAAGGTGTTAAACTTTTAAAAGAAGCATCTTTTAATATTCCAATAAAACCAATTATTCTTGGTAGGGATAATAGTTTTTATGGAGAAGATCCTGATTTAAATCTTGTTAAAAGAAATTTAAGGAAATTATTAAAATTTGCTGATGGTGTTGGATTAAGTGGTTTTGGTGAAATTTCTACTGAAGTTGCAGAACTTATTACAAAAAAGTGTAAAAAATTAGGTAAAATATCATCAATTCATACTGCAGAATCTAATGAGGCTCAAGTTAATTCAATAAATAAAACAGGATATACTGAAATTAAACGAGGAATTGATGCTAGTTTTGATCAGTTAGTACATTGTACTAATGCAAGAGTTGAGGATATTTCTGAAATTAGTAAATCAAATACAAATATTGTTTTATGTCCTCGTGCAAATGCTACATTAAATGTTGGTATTCCACCAATTGATAAAATTCTTTCTCAAAATATTATTCCATTTATAGGTTCAGATAATATAATGTTAAATAGTCCAAATATTATACGTGATTTAGAATTTATATTAAAATTATCAAGAGCATATTATAAAAAATATTTTAATCCTAAAGTATTTTTTGAAATGGCTACAGTAAATCCTTATAAATTTAAAGATTTAAATTCAAATTTATATGGATGTTTAAATAAATCTATAATTAAAAAAGGTTTGGATGCTCAATTAATGATTTCTAATCAACTTTCAAAAAATCCTTATCTTAGTATAATAAATCGTTGTGATACACAAAACATATTACATATAATGAATAAAAATAAACACATAGATTATATTAATAAACAAATATATAATATTTAATTAAGATTTTTTTCAATTAAGTTTTAATAAAAATTTCAAAAAAATCTTTATTTATATTTTATAAGTTTTATCGGAGATGTTGTTATGTATAATAAAATATTATTACCTACTGATGGTTCAAAATACTCTGAAAATGCTGCTAAACATGCATTCTTTTTAGCAGAAAAATCAGGTGCTGAAGTTGTTACCTTAAGTGTAATTGAAAATGGTTTTTCAATTGGTCTTCCATCTGATGATACTATCTATGAAGTAAATCAAATGCTTAAAAAAGAGAGTAAAGCAAATATTGATAGAATTGAAGAAATTAAAAATGAATATGATAGTAATATAAAACTTACTCCTATGGTAAAAGAAGGATCACCTGCTCCAGTTATTCTTGATGTTGCTGAAGATGAAAATATTGATTTAATAGTAATTGGTAGTTCAGGTAAAAGTAGTTTTGATAGATTTTTAATGGGTAGTGTAGCTTCAAAAGTAGTTAAATCAGCTAAATGCTCAGTTCTTGTTGTAAACTAATTTAATATTCAAATATAGTAATATTTTATATTACTACTATTTTTTTCAATTTTTAATTAATTTTTCTTCTTTTAAAAACTTATGAAATATTTATTAATTTATTTATGAATTTTATAATGGTGTAATTATGATAATTAAAAGATTAGTGTCTAAAAATGTAGTGTACGTTTCAGTACCTGGAAATAGACATAAGGCTTTAGATTTGATGAAAAAAGAAAATGTATCTGTTGTACCTGTTACAAAAGGAGATACTAAAAAAGTAGTTGGTATCTTAACTAGGTCTAATTTAATTAATAATCCTGATGAGGAACAAATTGCTCTTTTAATGAGTAGGAATTTAGTCACTGCAAAACCTAATGAAGAAGTTACTACTGTTGCAAAAAGAATGTTAGAAAATGATGTTAGAAGAATTCCTGTTGTAGATGATGATGATAATCTTGTTGGTATTATTACTTCTTTTGATCTTGTAACTTCTGCACTTGCTAAATTTGATGTTAATATTCCTGTTGAAAAATACATGATTACTAATGTTCCTACTACCTGGGATAAAACTCCTTTAAATGTTGCTTTTGAATCTATGAAATTCTTTGGTTTAAAATCAATTTTAGCTTTAAATGATGATTGTAAATTATCTGGAATTTTAACTGAAACTGATTTTATTGCTGAAAGTGAAATCATTTCTGAAAGAACTGAACATAGTTCTACTGTTGGTACTGAAGGAGATAAATGGTCTTGGGATAGTACTTCAATTCTTTATATTGAAAAAAATCATCTTAAATTTACTGATAAAGTAGTTGGAGATGTTGCAACAAGTGATGTATCAACTGCTAATAGTAAAACTAAAGTATCTGACTGTGCTAAAAAAATGAAATCTGCTAATATTGAGCAAATTCCTGTTACTGATGTTGATGGTGAAATTTTAGGACTTGTTCGTGCTAGTGATTTATTACAAGCTTTTGTTGATAATGAAGATTAGTTTTTTTAAATTTATATAAATTTAATTTTTATTTTAAATAATTTATTATTTTTTTAATTTTTAGAATCTGCAGGGCTGAGTTTCTTTGTGGTTTTGTGGATTGTGTTTGTTGGATTTTATATGATTTATAATTTAATTATATTTTTTATAATTTAATATCTTAAAACTTATAATTTAATTATAATATTAATTTTTACTAATAATTGGTGTAAATAAATGTCATCTGAACCTATTTTAATAATTAATACATCTAATTTAAAAATTACAGTTAGAGCTAGAATTGATGATTATTATGTTGAAAATGATATTCTTTTAAATCCAATTTTAGCTATGTATAGAAGAAATGGAGATAATATTGTTAAAAGCTTTTTAGATTTATTTGAGTCTGTTATTAAAAGAACAATCAATGAATTTATGCCTCATAAATCTTTAAATCTTAGTTATAATTATATTGCTGATGATGATTTAGATCATGCTACAACTTTATCAATTAATTTATTAAATGTTGAAGCAGATGATGTTAAATTCCGTATTGATAATGGGGAATTTACTATTTCAAATCTTAATGAAGAATCTTCTGAGGAAAAAGTTCCTATTGATAACAGTATTAATCGTGTTATGGAAACTCCAGATATTGTATTAAAAAAATATAAAGAGATGTATGATAAACGTCAAAAAGAATTAAAAAATCAGAAACCTAAACGTCAATATGTAGGTGAAAATTTATAATTATTTTAAAGTTTTTAATTAAATTAATTATTTTTGTTTTTTCTTTGTTCTATTTGATTTATTTTATATATTCTTATTTTATTTTTTACTTATCTTTTTTTATTTTATTTTATTTTTTTCTAAATTATTTTTATTTTTTAATCTTTTTATTACTTTTTTTAATTTTTTTACTATTTTTTAATTTTATAATTATGTAAAATTTTTAGGTATACCTAAAAATTTATATAGTAGAAGATACTATTATTATCTATGAAATTTAGGTATTCCTAAATTTTTTATTATTTCTAAAAAAATAGATTTAATAATAAGTTAAAAAAATTTGTAATTTAAATAGTGTTTATTTGGTTAAATTTATATTAATAAGTATTTTATTTATTGTATACTTTTAATTATTGGTTAAATTTATATTAATAAGTATTTTATTTATTATGTAAGTTTGATTATGTAAATATGGTAAATATATTAAATATTTATTTAATATATTAGTTGTTGTATGAATTTATTATATTTGTAAAATTTTGTTTTACAAATGGAGGTGATTATGACTTAATTTAATTCATAGTATATCTTAAATTTATTTTTTGTATAACCTAGATGATCTTTAAATTAGGATATGATATTATGTATTAAATTTTTTAGTATAAATTAATTGGGAATATTTAAAACTTTTAAAATAGTTTAATAAATTATTATTAAAATATATGATATTGTAAATGTAATATTTGTTTTAAATTTAATTGGTCCTTAAATTTTTTAGTTAAAATAAAAATCAATAGTTTAATAGTATTTTTATTAAATATTATAGTTATTTTAAATTTTTTAAATATTATGAACAATTAATTTAAGAAAAAGTTAAGCTAATTTTATAATAATGTTATTATACAACCATAAATCTTTTCTGATTGTTTTTAAAATAATTTATTTAGAATATAATTATTTTATTTACTACTTTATTTTTAAAAATAAGATTTAATAATCTTATTTTTATTATCCTCTAAATATTACTTGTTTTTAAATGGATCTTTTTTTAGTTTTTTTTAGAATTTAAGTATTTTAAATATTAGTTATTATCTATTTTTCTTCTTATTAAAGGAAGTAATTTCATAAGAATTTCTTCTCCTTCTTCTTGGCTATTTATTCTACGTAAAACTACTTTTCCTGTTTCGAATACCGTAATATTTTGATTATTTATATTAAACATTAAAACTCCCATATCTTTAGAGTATTTTACATTATCAAATTCTTTATCAAATTCTTCTTTTGTTTTTTCAACATCTATTTTATAAGGAAGTTCTCTTTCAAACATTATTTTATTATCTTCTTCTTGACATGGTTTGTAGATAAATAATTTTTTATCCTCTTTTTCAATTTTAGATATATTCAATGCTATCTTATTAAAACTAATAGCTTTAAGTTGAAGTTCAATAAGTTGAATGATTCTTTTATTTAATAATTTATCAATATTATCTGTTTCTATAAGTGCCATTCCATCTATATTTCTAACCTTAACAATATCATTTTTAGTAATATTTTTTATTATTCTTTCAGCAGTACTTACTTGATTAATATTTTTATGTGTTAATTTAGTGTTTCTTTTAATTCTTGTTGCAAGACAAGTTGTTGATTTTAAGTAGTCAATATTATTATCTTCAAGATACTTTAAAACATCTTTTGTTTCCATTTCAGATTCTACAAGCGGACTTAAAATCTTATTTTCATATTTTGCTATTACACCTGGTCTATCTTCTACAAGATCAGACATATTAGTTCCATCAACAATAATATCTATATTTTCATCATTTGCAACTTTTTTAATTTTACTGTATAAATATTCTCTGCAAATTAAACAACGATTACTGTTATTTTCACAAAAAGATTTATTTTTCATTAAATCTTCTTTTACTATGATATGTTTAAGATTAAATTTTTCTGCTTGTTTTTCTGATTCTTTTAAAAATTCACGAGGTAATACTCCATTATCAAATGTAATTAAAATAGCTTTATTACATACTTTACTTGCAATATCTGCTATTAATGAACTATCTGCTCCTCCTGAAAAACATACTCCTATATTTTTATCTTTTAATATTTTTTTAATATTTTCTATTTTTTCAGTATATTCCATAATTATTACCTTTATTTAATTTTAAATCGTGTTTTGTTTATTTTAAAACTTTAATTCGATGTTTTTTTAATATTTTTTTGTTTTTTTAGTATTCTTGTTTTTTTAGTATTTTTTTTGATTTTGGTGTATTTTCTTGTTTTATTTTTTTCTTATTTTTTGATGTATTTTCTTGTTTTTTTTAAATATTTTACTAGTTTAATTATCCTTTGAGATTTTTTTAATATATTTTAGCACATCTTTAGCATCTTCAGTTTTAATATTAACACTGTGGTTAATATACCTTATTAACTTATTTTTTTTATCTTCACTTAAATTACATTCTTTAAATATTCTTGGATAAGTTCTATGTGGATAATAAATATTTTTTGCAGTTTTAAGAAAATCTTCTTTTTCTTTTTCTGTTATTATACCTTCTTTTGCTGCACCATTTGCTTTATATTCTATATTTACATATGCTTCTGATAAAGGTTCATATGTTTCAGGATCAAGAATAACTGCAACATCATCATCTGATTTAATATTACCTTCTACATATTGTTTATAAACATAACCTATTCCAATCATTCCCATACTATCAAGTTCTGATGCACGTAATGCTCCCATACTAGATCCACCTACTACTGTAGTTCCTTTATTCATAGCAGCTATAATTTCTTTGTGAGCAACTGCAGGAGTATGTTGGAATTGGCCATCTATTATTCCAATTATATCTGGTAGATTATTATTATCAACCATTTCTATAATATCTCCTCTTTTAATAGGTGGTCTATAATCGGCATCTAATATTTTTTTAGCTTCATCAAAGCTTAAAGATAATCCAGTATAAACAACTATTTTTTTATTACTCATTTTTATCACTTTGGATTATTATTTTTTATTTTAGGTATCTTATAATTTTTTATTTTAGCTTTTTTAGTTTTTAAACGTGTTTTTTATAGTTAATTTTTAAAATCAAAATATAATTATATGTTTAATTTTTGTTTAATTTTCTTACAAATTTTAAATAACGTTTTCCAAGTCTATCTGGATCTATTGTATAAACTTCTGCACCAGGTATTATTACACGACTTGCACTAACTCCGATTTCAGGTCTTGTTAAATCGGTATATAATATTTTATCAAAACCAACATCTTGAAGGTGTGTTTTACATTGTTCTATATCTTTTTTAATTGATGTAGTACCTAAATGATTCATATCTTTAATACTTATTTTTTCATCATCTTCTTCGAAATATTGATGATTAATTCTTTTCATACGTTCATATCCTGCTTTTCTCATGAAATTTGCTCTAGTAGTATCTTCTCTTGTTCCATGAATTTGAGTAGCTCTACTTTGTGCAACTTCTGTAAGTGCTCTAATAATTGCAATATTTGGGTCAAGATGTGTTCCTACACCTAAACATAATAATGCAGGGTCTTTTAATATATTATCATCACTTGATACAGTAACTGTTGGTACTCCAATATCATTTGTAATATCTATTAGTTTAATATTAATTGATTCAGAATTGAATTTTTCGAGAAGTTCTAAAATTATTGGATTAGTAATAGTATCAATATCTATTTCTTTTCCATTTTTATGTGTTAATTCAAATATACTCCATGCATCTCTTTCAATAACTTCAAATATCCCATGTAAAACTGCTTCTTCAATAATATTTCCTGATGCAAGACCATTTGTATTTCCTTTAAATATTGCTTTTGTTTCCTTATTATGAGGTATGTATGGATGGAATATAGCATTTGCTGGAACATAATATTCTTCTTCACTTATAATGTCTATTGCAGGATACCATTCTAATTTAATATTATTAAGTTTATCATTATCAATATCTTTAGGAAGATATAAAGTTCTTGGATCTATATATTTTTCAGTCATGTCTTTTATAGAACTAACTAAGAGTTTATCATAATCTTCCTCTTTCATTTCTGCAGAATATCTTTCAAATCCTTCCATTATTGCAGAAGCTTCTGCTTGTTCATCTTTAGCACCTTTCCCTGCATAGACACTTACACTTCCACCTTGAGCACTTGGTCTTATTGCAGAGAATACTGGAATTCCTATTCTATCAAGGTCTGTAATATTTGTTATACGAGTTATACCTGCTGTTTTTAGTTTGTCTTCATTGTGTTTTATTGTTTCAGAAGGTTGACAAATTCTATGGCCTCCTTCAAAATATTTAAGTTCAATATCTGAAAACATTAATTAATCACCATTATTTTAAATTATATTTTGATTTATTAAGCATATTTTTATTTGTTAATTTATTAGTATATATTTTATTTTTTTAGTAAAAATTAATATTTTTTATTGTTAAATTTTATTATTTTTTTAGTATTTTAGTTAATTTTTTTAGTAAAAATTAATATTTTTTATTGTTAAAATTATTTTTTAGCTATTTATATAAAAAAATATTGTCTATTTTATGTAATTTTTATTTTAAAAGAAGTTTTTTGTGTTTAAATGTGGATTTTTTTTAGTTTTGTGTATTTTTTTATTTTAAAAGAAGTTTTTTGTGTTTAAGTGTGTATTTTATTAATTTTTTTATAATTTTTATTTTAGAAAAAGTTTATTTTTAAGTATAAATTTTATTAAAATTAAAAAAAAGTAAATTATTTCATTATGAAATAATTTTTAATTTAAATTTTATTTACATTAACATGTTTAATCCACCAGTATAGGAGATATATACTAAAAATCCTGAAAAAAGGATTGTAATTAACCATATTATAGGATTCCAGTTAAATACTTTTGTTCCATCTAAAACACTAATAGGTAATAAGTTAAATAATGCTAAAAATGCATTTACTGAAAATCCAAGGTAAGCTACTATACCTACAATTATATAACTTGCTGAACCAACTAATAAAAATGTTTTTAAATTAAGTAATATTACTAAAAAGATTAATGCAAGTATAATATTTGTAATTGGGCCAACAATTGATATAATACCATTTTCTCTATCATTCATATTATATCCATAAATATATACTGCACCAGGTGCAGCGAATATAAATCCGAAAAATGAAGTAATAAGAGAAATTATTAATCCTATTGGTGAAAGTTTAAACTCTGCCCAGTATCCATAATGTAAGGCAGCAAATTTATGTGCTAATTCATGTAATATGAAACCTAATCCTACACCTATAAGTACCATTGGAAATATACCGATTATTGAACTATAATTATGATTTGAATAAAGTATACTAAAACCTAATGAAATTACTACTAAGGAGATTATAAGGTCTCTTATTTCATTTCCTGTAATTTTAAACATAAAAAGTATATTTCTTATTTTAATTATATATGTTTTACTAATATTTCTGAAATTTATATAATTTTTTTATTGAAATATAATTTTTATTTAATTTTTTTTATTAAATTTTGTGGTTTTTATTAAATTTTAAAGTTATATATTAATTTTTTTCTATTT
>NZ_MRCT01000069.1 GCF_002208625.1 Methanobrevibacter sp. 87.7 | reverse complement strand
TAATCAAATCTTAAAAATAGAAAAAAAATACCTCAACAAAAAAATGAAAATAATTAAACTTAAAAAAAAAATAATCAAATTAATTTAAAAGATATGACAAAAATATTATTAATAAATAAATAAAGGGAAAAATTATGAATAATGATAAACATTATATTGAAAATCCAGAAGATATTGATTGGGAATATTTTTGGAGTAAAAAATTAGAATCAAAAAAAGATAGACAAAAAGATTGGAATAAAGCAGCTCCACATTTTCATAAAAGCAATTTAAGAGATGATTATAAAACTTCACTTCTTAAAAAATTAGATATTTTAAGTAAAGAAGATACTGTATTAGATATTGGTTGTGGAGAAGGTACAATCACAATACCAATAGCTAAAAAAGTAAAAAAAGTTAAAGGAATAGACTCTTCAGAGAATATGCTTAAAATTCTTAATGAAAAATGTGATAAAGAAAATGTAAATAATGTAAATACTGTTCTTAAACCAATTGAAGAAATTAAATATGAAGATATTGGTAATTATGATGCAGTAGTTGCATCAAGATCTTTAAATAGTATAATTCCAATTAAAAAAACATTAGAAGAAATTAATAAAATAGCTAATAAATATGTTTTTATTACATTATTTGGACCAGAAAATTGGAAATTAGAAAGAGAATTCCAAGAGTATATTGGAAATGATCCTAAAGATTTTCCAGCATATACTTACTTAATAAACATATTATACAATATGGGAATCTATGCTAATGTAGAAAGAATGGATATAGAATCATATAGAGAATATGATAGTATTGAAGATGCCATAGATAATGGTAAATTTAGAATAGACTTATTAAATGATGAAGAAATAGAAAAATTAAAAGTTTATTTAAATAAAGTATTAAAAAAAGATCCAAAAACTGGAAAATTATATAATAACAAAGATAAAGCAGATTGGATTTTAATCTGGTGGAAAAAGAAATAAATTAGAATAATTAAATTATTCTATTATTATTTTTATAAAATACTAATTTTTAAATTACAATATTTGCATAATCTATTATTATTTTTATAAAATACTAATTTTTAAAATTAAATTATAAGATTTAAAATTAAACTTAATAAATTTAATTAGATAATTAATTAAAGTTATAAATTCAATAATAATTAAATTGTAAACTCTAAAAATTCCCTAAATTCAATAGCTTCTTCTAAATAAGGGTTAAATTTAATTACATTATCTACACAATTTATAGCCTCATCTAAATTACCTAATTTATATAATATTTTAGATTTTAATAATAAAAAATTAGGATTATTTTCATCAAATGAAAGAAAAACATTACAAATTTTAATAGATTCATTTAAACGATTAAGTTTTAATAATATCCTTGCTTTTTCATAAATAAAATATTCACTAAAATCATATTGTAAAACCTCATTACAAGAATCTAAAGCATCATCTAGTTTATTTAAATATATTAATGAATTAATTTTATAAAACCATATTTCAGTATCTGATGGATTAAAAATTAAAACGTGAGAAGCTGAGTTTATACAATCTTCAAAATCTTCAAGAGTATAAGATACTTTAGTTTTAAGTATCCAACTATTACTATAATCAAAAATATCTAATGATTGATTTACAATTTTAAGAGATTCTTCATATTCTTCTAAATTATAAAGAACTAATGCTTTATAATATAATAAATCATATCTAATTTTAATATTAAGTGCCATGTTAATAGTGTTTAATGCTTCACTAAATCTTCCAATATCATTTAAAATAATTGTTTTATTTAATAATGCATAAATATTCATTTTAATAGATAAAGATTTATTAAAAGCAGATAATGCTTTATCATTAATATTTAATAGATTATAAGAATGAGCAATATTATTATATATTTTATAATTTAATTTATCAAGTTTAGAAGCTTCAATATAAGAATTTAATGCTTTTTCATACATATTCATAGAAATTAAAACATTACCTCTTTTAATCCATAAATTTACTAAAGCATCATCATATTTTATTCCATTATCATATGATTTTAATGCTTTTGAATTATTATTTAATACATAATAATAAAAATTACCAATATTTAACCAAATATATGAATCCATACAATCAGAATCAAATAATTCATCATAAATTATTGAAGATTCACTTAATCTACCTAATTTATATAATGATTTAGCTTTTCCAAGAAGTGCTTTTGAGAAATTTTCATCACATATTAATGATTCATTAAAAAGATTTAATGCATTTTCATACTGTTTTTTATTATATGCATATTTAACTTTTTTAAATAATTCCTCTTTTATATTATCTATTTCAATTCCCATAATATCAACTAGTTACCTAATATAAAATTCCTTTTTTAAACTATATTAAAGTGTAGCAAGGGTTTGAAAACTAAAATTTAAAATTTATAAAAATATTTAAAAATACAATATCATTAAAAATTAGAATAAAACACTTAGAAATAAAAAAATAGCTAAAAATAAAAAAATAAAATAAAAAAACACTTAGAAATAAAAAATATATAATTAAATAAAAAAAGTATAAAACAATAAAGAATATAGAAAAATTAAATTATGATTTTCTTTCAATTACAAAATCTGCTAACATACTAAGTGCATTTTTACTTGAAGAATCAGGTAAAATTTCAAGTATTTCTTTTGCTTTCTTAACATTTTCTAAAGCAAGATTATGTGCATATTCAATTGAACCATATTTATTAAATAAATCTATAGCTTTATGTACATCTTCTTCAGGAGAATTTTCATCTGATAAAATTTTTATAAGTACTTTTTTATCTTCATCATTAGCTTCATTTAATGCTTTAACAACCATTAAAGTCATTTTTCCTTCTGCAATGTCACTACCAACAGGTTTACCTAAATCTTCTTCATCACTAATTACATCAAGATAATCATCTTGAATTTGGAATGCTAAACCTATAGCTTTACCATATTCATACATTGCATCAATAACTTCTTGATCTGCTCCACCTAAAATAGCTCCAGCTTCACATGCACCAGCAATAAGAGCAGCTGTTTTTTTGAAAATCATATTTATATATTCATCTTCATTAACATCAAAGTTACCTTCAAATCCCATATCAGAAGCTTGACCTTCACAAATTTTTACACAAGCATCTGCTACAACATTTAAAGCATTAGCAACACGTTCTGGATGAACATTATCATCTTTTGAAGAAATAACAAGTTCAAAAGCTTTTGAGAATAAGGTATCTCCTGCTAAAATAGCTAATGGTTCACCCCATACAGTATGTACAGATGGTTTACCTCTTCTCATATCATCATCATCCATAATATCATCATGAATCAAAGAGAAAGTATGAATAAGTTCAAATGCAGCAGCAGTTTTAAGTGCTTGTTCTTTAGAACCTCCAACTGCTTGGTTAGTTAAAAGAGTTAAAGCAGGTCTTAACATTTTTCCACCTGCTTTTGTTAAATATACAGATGATTCCTGTAATTTTTTAGGATCAATAGTAGATAAATGATTCTCAATTACATTTTTAACATCAATAGAATAATCTTTTAAAATATCCGTTACTTCTGACATAAATTGCCTCCAGTTAAATAAAAATTTTTCATATATTCTTAAATTAAATTTTAAAATAGTTTTTTTAAAAAAATATTATTAAATCTAAATAAAATTTACAAATAATTAGTATATATTTTTTTTACTTATTAATATTAATAATTAACTATTTAATATAATTAAATTAATAAAAAAAAATTAATAAAAAATAAAATAAATTCAATATTTATTTAATTTTTTAAAAAATATTTAAAATAAAGAAAATGATTTTAATTAAAAAATTAATCAAAATCATTAAAAACTTGAGCTTGTGCATTTCTTAAAATATGCACATTACTACCTATTCTATATCCTTCTTCTTCTGCAAGTTGACCATATGCAACTAACATATTAAGATCTCCGTGAGCAGGAATAATATGACTAGGTTTAAGCATTCTTAAAAATTCTCTATGATCTTCTCTTCCAGCATGCCCAGATACATGAGCATTAGCATAAATTCTTGCACCAGATGCTTTAAGTTTTGCTTCCATAATATGTCTATTTGCAGCATTAGTTGGATTTGGAATAATTGGAGCTGAAATAATGACATTATCTCCTTTTTTAACTGTAAATGGTGTTTTACCACTTGCAATTCTTGGAAGTAAAGCATCAGGTTCTCCTTGGTGACCAGTAGTAACAAGTAAATATTTAGAACGATTTTTATTAGCTTTCATTAAAGCTTTATTAACAGATTTTGGTGAACCATGTACAGAAGCATTTTTAGGTAATTTTAATATTCCTAATTTTTCTGCAATTCCTAAAAATCTTTCCATAGATCTTCCAAGGAATAAAATTTCCCTATCACTTTTTTTTGCAATATCTGCAATAGTTTGTATCCTTTCAATATGTGAAGAGAAAGTAGTTACAATCATACCTTTATTTTCTTTTAAAGGTTCACGCATTAAATCTTCTAAAACAATTCTAGGTATTCTTTCAGAGTATGTTTTTACTTGATCAAAATTAGCAGCATTTGTTGTTTCAACAATAAGTGCAAGTACTCCTTTTTTACCTAATTGTTTAAATCTTTCATAATCAGGTGGTGGAGATACTTTTTGATGATTATCAAATTTAAAATCAAGAGCATATACAATAATTCCATCTGGAGTATGTAATACAGGTGTTACTGCTTGTGGAATACTGTGAGTTGTTTGAACAAATTCTAAAGTAATATCTTTAGATAATTTTAATTTACTACCTGGATTTAAAACCCTAATTGGATTATTTACTTTAAATTTACGTTCACCTTTTATTTGTTTTTTAACAAGAGCCATAGTATATGGAGTACCTATAAGTGGTGCATCATATCTATGTGCTAATTTTGCAACAGCTCCAATGTGATCAAGGTGACCGTGAGAGAATACAATAGCTTTGACTTTTCCATCTACCTCTTTCATTAAGGTATCATCAGGAATTACTCCTCTTTCAATTAAATCTAAACTATGCATTCTGTCAATATCAGTATCTTCATGTATGTTAATCCTATCTAAATGGATTCCCATATCAAAAATAATAACATCTTCATTAATTTTTACAGCAGTCATATTTTTACCGACTTCTTCATAACCGCCTATTGCTATTATTTCAACAGTCAAATTTTGTCCTCCTACTAAATCTTTTAGTGTTAAATCCCCTTTCATTAAGCCATGTATTGGTATCACCTTTAATTACAATATCCACATTTTTAAGTTCTTCAATATTTTGTGCACCAACTAAAAACATAGCTAACCTTAAAGATTCATTAAACTTATTAACAAAATCAATAATACTTTCATGACCAATAAATGCTCTTTTTAAGAAAGGTAAAGCCATACCAACAGCATCTGCTCCAAGAGCAATAGCTTTTGCTGCTTCTAAACCAGACCTAATACCTCCAGAAGATATAACTGGAATATTTACAGAGGAACAAACTTCTGCAGTACTTATTGCACTAGGAATTCCCCAATCCCAGAATTCTTCACCAAGGTATCTATCTTCATTACGATAAGTTTCAACAGCAGCCCAACTAGTACCACCAGAACCTTGAACATCAATAAAGTCAACACCTACTCCTTGAAGTTTAATAGCATCTTCAGCAGATATACCTGCACCTGTTTCTTTAACTAAAACAGGAACATCAACTAAATTAGATATTCTAGAAATAGATTCTATATAACCAGTAGCATCAACATCACCTTTCGGCTGAATAGCTTCTTGAAGTGGATTTAAATGAATAGCTAAAATATCAGCATCAAACATTTCAACTGCTTTTTCAGCATAATCCATTTGCGGAGCACCAATATTACCTAAAAGTAATGCATTTGGTGCATATTTTCTTGCTACAGTATAAGTAGAATTAAGTTCAGGATTTTCAACAGCTGCCCTTTGACTTCCAAGTCCTAAAGCAATATTCTTTTCTTCTGCTGCAATAGCTAACTCTTTATTAATTTCTTCAGATTTTGGATGACCTCCAGTTATAGCAGAAATAAATAAAGGAGAATCTAATTTTTTACCAAAAGCAGTAGTAGAAATATCAATATCTGCTTTATCTACTTCTGGAAGGGCTCTATGAATTAATTCAATATCCTCAAATCCTGTAGTCCTTTTATAACTAACATCATTATCTCTACAAATCAAAAGATGTTGTAATTTTCTATCCTGAATCATTATTTTCCTCTAAAATAGCATATTGGTTAAAAACTATCATTAATTAAATAAATAAGGGTGTTAATATTATTAAAAAATCTTAAAATTATTAAAAATAGAACAATATATCCTAAAAAATCTAATTAAACTAAAAATATTTAAAATAGACAGTTTTTATTAAAGATTTTAATCAAATATTAATCCTTATATAAACATGAAATGTTATAATTTACTCTAAACTTAATTTAATAAAAAACATTTAAACTATTAACATATTTAAAATAATTTCCTTAAATAACACTATCCCTTAATATATTATTAAATTTGTTTCTACAAGCCAAAATTAATTATTTTAACTTAAAATCCCTTAAATCATTTTTACACTTAAATTAAACTTAACTTAGTTAATTAAATAAACTTTTTAATATTAACTATATAAAAAATTAAAATAATTAAAATTAATAATTTTTTATTAAATTAAGTAAAAAAGTAATATAAAAATTATAACTACTATAACTATATTTTTTATCATATTTAATGCTAATGACTATTTTATATATAAATTTAAAAAAGCTAAAAATTTTAAAAAAAATAAAAATAAATACAAATGCTAAAAAAATAGAAAATAATTACAAAAATTAAAATAAATAATAAAAAAATTTAAAAGAATATACTAAAAAAAATCTAAAAAACTAAATAGTTACTAAATAAAATAAATAAAAAACTAAAAATTACTGTTTTTTAGTAATTTTAGTTCCTTTAACTTTTTCACCTTGTAAACATTTAGATATTATTCCAGGTTTATTTGCATTAATAATTTCTGAATCAACACCATTATCTGCAAGAGTTAAAAGTTCTTTAACTTTACCAATCATTCCACCAGTAACATCTACATTAACAGTAGATTCTAATTGAGTAATATCATCTAATGAACTAACTTTCTCAATTAACTTAGCATCTTCATGAATTTTAGGATTTTTATCATAAACCCCATCAACATCAGTACCTAAAACAACCCTATCAGAAGCAAGAAAACTTGCAACATATTCAATTATTTGATCACCTGAAAGAATAGACATTTTAAGTTTATCATCAATAACAACATCACCATATAATACTGGAACATATCCTTCTTTTAGGTAAGTTTTAATCATTTTTAAATCAAAATCATTTATTCTTTTATCATATGCTTTAACAACAGCTGATGTTTGTATAGGAACAACAGGAATACCTTGTTTTAATAAAGATTCACAAACACATAAATTTAATTTTTTCATTGAAAGAACAATTTCAGAAAATCCTTTTCTTTTTAAAGGGTATTCTTCATTAGTAAAAGGTTCTCCAATTTTATATTTTTTAGCAGGAGGATGACCAAAAGATCCAGCACCATGAACAATAATCAAACCATCTGCAATATCTAAACTTTCATTATTATAAGCTTCAGCAATTTCACCAGATATACGATTTAAATTATCATAATCTACTTCAGGTTCTATTGAATCTTTATTAGTAATTATACTTCCACCGATTTTAAGAATTATCATAAAATCACCTTGAATAATCAATTTTATTATTATTAATTGTTTTAAAAGATTTTTTCTTAAAAATCAATTTATTATCATCAATTTTTACACCATCAGCTTCAGAGTATTTACTTTTATTTTTTCTTTTATGTTTTTGATTATTAGATTTTGATTTATATAAAGAATTTTTCTTATTTTTAGATAAGTTAACAGATTTATTTGATTTTTTAATATTATGTTTATTATGTTTATTTTTAAGAGTATTATTTTGTTTTTTATGTTTACGATGACTAGACCCATGAATAACTTTAGAGCTTACTCCTTTTCTTGAAAATCTAAATTTAAATGAAGAATCATAAGTACTAATAGCTTTAGATACTTCACTATCTTTATTTGGACATAAAGCAATTATACTCCCTCCACCACCAGCACCAGTGATTTTAGAACCAATAGCTCCAGCACCCCTTGCAATATAAACCATACGAGATAATTCTTTAGTATTTACACCAATTGAATCAAGAAGTCCATGATTAATATTCATTAATGTTCCAACTTTATTAACATCTCCTGCTTCAATTGCACGTTTAGCTTCATCAGTTAATTCACCCATACTTTTAATAATAGGATTTACAATTTTTGGATATTTCTGTTTTAATTTTTTAACATTAGCTACCATTTTACTAGTACTTCCATATTTAGAAGTTACTCCAATAACAAATGGATAATTAAAATTAGTTCTAATTTTTTGTAATTGTTTTTTACGATTTAAATATATTAAACCACCATAAGTTGAAACTAAAGTATCAAGAGGACTTGCTTCACCTTGTACTAAATATTCTACTTTATGTGCTTTTTCTGCAAGTGTTTTTTTATTAAAATGAATATTATGATACCTATATAATGCTGCAAGTGTAGCAACAGTAACAGCTGCAGATGAACCTAAACCAGAACCTATTGGAATATCAATTGATAAATCAATATTAATAGGACTATGATCATGAGCCATATATAATGCCTCTAAAATATATCTAATAATACCAGGTTTACCTTTTTTTAAAGAATATTTTTTATTTTTAGTATCAAGTTCAGCTTCAAAACCTAAATCTTTAGATTTTAAAGTTGTTTTATTATTTTTACTAGTTTCAATACGAACCGTTGCTCTTTTATTTACAGCTGCAGCAATTGCTGGTTCACTATAAACTACAGAATGTTCTCCAAATAATATTGTTTTACCTGGAGCAGATGCAATAACTTCCATTTAAAATCCCCACAATAATTTTTAATAAATTATTAGTAAAAATAATTGTTAAAAAAAGCTTTTAAATAATTAAAGTTTAAACACAATGAATTTTATACCATTTAATAATAGATATTTAAAAATTAAATACATAAACATTATTCTATTAAAAACAATGCAATTAAATAACTAATAATTAAATATAAAATAATATTTTATAAAATATATGATTTTAGTATATACTGAAATGATGGAAATAATTCCTTTTTATCTTGGCAGTTAAACCATTAATATACTTAAAATTTAAAGTGTTTTTAAATCCTGTTTTAATATAATCTAATAAATACTTAAAGATGAAATTTATATAATAATTTCAATTAAATATACCCTATAATATTAGATTTTAAATTAACTAATACAATTACTAAAAATATTCTAATATAAACTTATCAAAGGATTACTAGAACATTAATTAAGTTTTTAAAACTTTATCTAATTTTAACAATTATTATATCAATAATATAATTTATAAGAAAATAACTTAAAATCCCTTATTATATTAAAAAATTATTGATAACTAATACAT
>NZ_MRCT01000068.1 GCF_002208625.1 Methanobrevibacter sp. 87.7 | reverse complement strand
ATATTATCTTATGTTATTTAATTAAAATTTTAATATATTATTTACTTGAAATTTTTTTATTATTTATGAATTAAAAATCAATATGTTTTTTAAGATTTATTTGATTATTATTTTTATTAATCAAAAACATTGATTTTTTGATATATACTTATAATATGTAATTTTTATTGTTTTTTTTAAATCATTTATTATTTTTAAAATTTCTATAATTTAAATAATATTTATTGTTTTATTTTTAATTATCATTGATTTATTTTTTATTTAATCAAATTTTAGTGGGAATTATTGTGGAATTATTTCAAAAATCTAATTCAGAAACAAATTATGATTATGGTTGTAAACCTGAAGAACGTTCTATTGAACAACATTTAAATAAAGGAGTTATAAATTTAGATAAACCTTCTGGACCTACATCTCATGAAGTTGATTCTTGGGTTTTAAAAATTCTTCATTGTTCTAAAACAGGGCATGGTGGAACATTAGATCCTAAAGTTACTGGTATTTTACCTATGGGTTTAAATAATGCAACTCGTACTATTCAACTTTTATCTTCTGCATCTAAAGAATATGTTTGTCTTATGAATTTACATAAAGAAGTTGATGAAGATACTATTTATAATGTTTTTAATGAATTTACAGGTAAAATCTTTCAATTACCACCTGTAAAATCTGTAGTTAAAAGAGAACTTAGAGCACGTAATGTTTATTATGCAAATATCTCTGAAATTGAAGGAAGAGATGTTTTATTTAGAATAGGATGTGAAGCAGGTACTTATGTAAGAACTTATTGTCATGATATTGGTGAAGCATTAGGTGTTGGTGCACATATGGCAGAACTTAGACGTACACAAGTTGGTTCATTTTCAGAAGAAAATAATCTTGTAACTTTACAAGATATTACTGATGCATATTATTATTGGGTTCATAATAATGATGAAGATGAATTAAGAAGAGTTGTTATGCCTATGGAAAGAGCTGCTGATCATTTACCTAAAATTTATATTAAAGATTCATCTGTTTCTGCAATTGCTCATGGTGCAAATCTTGCAGCTGGTGGTATATCATTACTTTCTAATAATATTAAAAGAGGAAGTATTGTTGCAATTGAAACTTTAAAAGGTGAAATTGTTGCATCTGGTGTTAGTTTATATTCTAGTGAACAAATTATAGAAGCAGAAAGTGGTATTGTTGTAAATACTAATCATGTATTTATGGATGAAAATGAATATCCTATTATGTGGAAATAATTTTTTTATTTTATCTTTTTTTATTATTTATAAGTAAATAAAAACATTTATTTATAGGAATAAACAAAATATAATTGATTAATTAATATAATTATTCTTATTATTTTAAATAGAATTATTCTTTTAAATTTTTTATCTTTCAAAATTTTTATTGAAATTTATTAAAATAATAATAACATTTATATATGATATATAATATATATTATTATATCATACTATTTTGATTATTTGATAGTATGTATATAAGTTTAATCAAAACTTATTTTTTTTATTGGTATTGTACATTTTTGTACTAAAAATGGTAGAATATCTTATGCCGAGATAGTCTAGCCTGGTAAGGCGCAAGACTGGAAATCTTGTGGAGGTTCTCTCCGCCTGGGTTCAAATCCCAGTCTCGGCGTTTATTGGTATAATTATCAAATTATTAATTTAATTTTTTTTTAAAATTTAATTTTTATTATAAAGTATTATCTTAATATTTGTAAATTAACTAATAATTTGTACTTAGATTTTTTAATCTAAGATTTTTGATTGTTGAAAAAACTGTGTTTTGTAGAAATTTATATACTTTTTTTAAAGATTTATTATTTTTACAAAATATTCGAATCTACTATTAATCCGTCTCGTAGGTTCGCTCTGATAAATGGAGGTTATGAAATGGAAGACGAATTTAGACATTTAGTACGTATTTCAAGAAAAGATGTTGATGGAAATAAAACTTTCGAATATGCTTTAACTGATATTAAAGGTATTGGTTTGTCTTTATCTAGAACCATCGGTCTTACTTTAGGTTTCGACTTAAATGCTAAAATTGGATATATTGAAGATGAAGATGTTTTAAAAATTGAAGAACTTTTAAAAAATCCTCAAAAATTTGGTATACCTGATTGGATGTTAAATAGGAGAAATGATTACACTACTGGTGGAACTGTTCATTTAATTGAATCTGATCTTGATATGACTTTAAGAGATGATTTAAACAGAATGAAAAAGACCAGAAGTTATAAAGGAAGAAGACATGAACTCGGATTACCTGTCAGAGGTCAAAGAACTAAATCTACTTTCAGACATGGTTCTTCTGTCGGTGTAAAACGTGAAAGACCAGGCTCAAATGTATAGATTACTTTTTTTAAAATAAGAGCTTAGTCTTAATTAATTTTTTTATAATAATTATATAGGAGATATTTTTATGGGACATCCACGTAAAGCAAGAAAAAAATATAATACCCCTCCTCATCCTTGGAATGCTGAAAGAATTAAATCAGAAAACAAGTTAATGGTTAAATACGGTTTAAAAAATAAAAAAGAAATTTGGAAAGCTGATACTTTAGTTAGGAAATATAGTAGGGAAGCAAGGTATTTACTTGGTTTTGCTCAAGATCAAGCTGTTAAAGAAAAAAATCAATTATTAAATCACTTAATTAGAATAGGTGTTTTATCTGAAGGATCTAGACTTGAAGATATTCTTAACTTAAATGTTGAAGATATTTTAAGAAGAAGATTACAAACCATTGTATACCGTAAAGGTTTAGCTCGTACTGCTAAAGAAGCTAGAATGTTTGTTGTTCATGGTCATATTGCTATGGATGGTAAAAAAATCGATTCTCCAAGTTATATGGTTAAAAAAGGAGAAGAAGATCTTATCGGATTCTATGGTAATTCTTCTGTAGCTAAACAAATTGAAGAATATAATAAAAATGCTAATAAAGCTGAAGAAAAAGCTGAATAAAAAAGGTGTAATATATGGCAAAAGATGAAAAATGGGGAATAGCTAATATTTATTCATCATTCAATAACACTATTATAACTGTTACTGATATTACTGGTGCTGAAACCATTACACAATGGTCTGGTGGAAAAGTTGTACGTTCTGATAGACAAGAATCTTCTCCTTTTGCAGCTATGGAAGCTGCTAATCGTGTAGCAGAAGATGCTAAAGAAAAAGGTTTTATTGGTTTACATATTAAAGTAAGAGCACCTGGAGGTAACGGTCCTAGAAGTCCAGGTCCTGGTGCACAAGCAACTATTCGTGCTTTAGCAAGAGCAGGTATTAAAATAGGTAAAATTGAAGATATAACTCCAATTCCTCATGATGGTACAGGACGCTCTGGTGGTAAAAGAGGTAGAAGAGTATAAGAAGGTTTTTATATGGAGATTGAAGTCAAAGATCAAAATGATGATGAAATTGTTTTCATTATCCGTGATGCTGAAGTTCCTTTTGTCAATGCAATTAGAAGAACCGCAATGATGTCTGTTCCTAAATTAGCTATTGAAGATGTCAATATTGTTAAAAATGATTCTGCTATGTTTGATGAGGTACTTGCACATAGATTAGGATTAACTCCTTTAGTTTCTGATTTAGAATCTATTGAAGGTCTAGTTCTCCCTGATGAATGTGATTGTGATGATTACTGCCCACATTGTAGTGTATCATTTACACTTAATAAAAAAGGACCTGGAGTTGTCTATTCTAAAGATTTAGTCTCTTCTGACCCCAAAATTAAACCTGTTTATGATACAATTCCTTTAGTAAAATTAAAAGAAAATGAAGAAATTGAACTTGAAGCTGTAGCTAAATTAGGTTTCGGAAAAGAACATGCTAAATGGATGCCTACTACAGTTTGTGCATATAAACGATATCCAAAAATTACTTTTGATGAAAATATGGAAGTTGATTATGATTGTGCTTCTGCATGTCCTAGAGGTATATTAAAAGCAGATCGTAGATCTAAAATTATCAAAGTATTAGATATTGAAAATTGTGCAATGTGTAAAAGCTGTGAAAGGGCTAGTGTCAAAGACAATGAGGGTAATACATATATTCATGTTGGACATGAAGAAAATGATTTTATTTTTAAAATTGAAACTGATGGATCAATGCCTCCAAAAGAGGTTTTATTGAAAGCTTGTGATGTTTTAGAAAATAAAGCAGATCAACTTATTGAATTTAGTAAAGGAGGAAAATAATAATGGTTAAGAAAGTAATTAAAACAAATCCTAACCTTATTCAACTTATTAGAACTCTTAAACGTCAATCTAATCAAGAAAATGTAGCTATATGGAAAACTGTTGCTTCTAAACTTGAAAGATCTAAAAGGAGTACTGCTGAAGTTAATATATCTTCAATTAACAGATATGCTAATGAAGGAGAAACTGTTTTAATTCCAGGAAAAGTATTATCTAATGGAAATTTAGATAAAAAAGTTACTGTTGCAGCATTAAACTTCTCTGCATCTGCTGAAGAAAAAATTGTTAATGCTGGTGGAGAATGTCTTAGTATTAATGATATTCTTGAACAAAATCCTAAAGGAAGCAATATTAGGATTATGGAATAATCACAAAAACTAATGGTGTTATTATGATTGTAGATGGTGAAGGAAGCATTTTAGGAAGACTTGCTAGTACTGTAAGTAAAGCACTTCTTAATGGTGAAGAAGTTGTAGTTCTTAATGCTGAAAAAATTATAATTACTGGTAATAAGGATTGGGCTTATGCAAGATACAAACAACGTGTAGATAGGAAAAGTATCTCAAACCCAAGAGATTTAGGTCCTAAATATCCTCATAGACCAGATGATATATTTAGAAGAACTGTAAGAGGAATGTTACCTATTAAAAAAACAAAAGGTAGAGTAGCTTTTAAAAATTTAAAAGCATTTGTTGGTGTTCCTAACGAATACAAAGATGCTGAAATTACAGCAGTTCCTCAAGCAGAAGTTGAAAATGTTAAAAAAAGTATAGAATTAGGCGAAATCTCAAGATTATTAGGCGCTGAATTCTAGATAGTTTTATGGGATGTGTATTTATGAAAGTTGTTCATACTAGTGGAAAACGTAAAACTGCTATTGCAAGAGGTACCGTTAAAGAAGGTACTGGTAGAGTAAGAATTAATAAACAACCTTTAGAACTTTACTCTCCAGAACTTGCTAGATTAAAATTAGAAGAACCTTTAGATATTGCAGGAGATATCGTCGATAATGTAGATATTACTGTAAGAGTTAGAGGTGGAGGAGTTATGGGCCAAGCTGAAGCTGCTCGTATGGTAATTGCTAAAGGTTTAGTTCAATATACTAATGATATGGATTTAAAAGATAAATATGTACATTATGATAGGACTATGCTTGTAGGTGATCCTAGAAGATCAGAACCTAAAAAATTCGGTGGTCCTGGAGCTAGAGCTCGTAAACAAAAAAGTTACAGGTAAATTAGTTGTTTTATTATTTTGTTATTTAAATAAAAAAAATGGAAATGATGATTTAAAATGATTCCTATACGTTGTATAAGTTGTGGAAAACCAGTATCTGCTTACTTTGATGAGTATAAACGTAGATTAGAAAATGGTGAAGATTCTAAAGATATTTTAGACGATCTTGGTTTAACTAGATACTGTTGTAGAAGAATGTTAATTTCTCATGTTGAAACTTGGGAATAAATAAATATTTACTATTCCTTAATAGGTTTATTTATTTTCATTTAAAAGAAGATTTTTTATTAAATCCTTTTATAAAAACCTGTTAATTAGATTTTTATAATGTAGGGATAAATTTTTTATTAAATCTTTATTTCAATTCTTTTATATTTAATAGACATATTTTTTATGACTATCAATTAGGAGATAAAAAAATGACTAGAAAAGATTTAACTCGATTCGAAAAAGCTAGAATTTTAGGAGCTAGAGCAATTCAAATTTCAATGGGTGCTAGACCATTAGTTGAAATTAAAAAAGTTGGTTCTTTAGATCCTATTGATATAGCTTATAGTGAATTAGAAGCAGGTGTTTTACCTTTAGATGTTGTAAGGGAAGATGAAGAAGAAAAATTTTAAATCTTCTCATTTATTAAACACTGCTTAGTCGTTTAAATATTTAAAAAAATAAATAAAAAATATCATAAGATTCTATAAAAGAAAATACTATTTTTTTTAATGATTATTTTTTAATAAATAATCTCATTATAGATATTAGGGTAATAAATTGAACAAGCACTTGAGGTGTTTTTTTTGGATAGTGTTATTGAAGATGTCCGTGTTAGGAAAATCTTAGATAGTAGAGGAAATCCAACTGTTGAAGTTGATATTATAACTTGGAATGGATTTGGTAGAGCTTCTGCTCCTAGTGGTGCTAGTACAGGATCAAAAGAAGTTGTATCTTACCCTGAAGGTGGTGTTGATGAAGTCATTAGTGAAGTTGAAGATGTTATTTCATCAGAACTCATTGGGATGGATGCAGAGTATTTAAATGATATTGATTTAGTTTTAAAAGAACTTGATGGAACAGACAATATGTCTGCTATTGGTGGTAACACATCCGTTGCAGTATCAATGGCTGCAGCAAAAGCCGCAGCTGCATCCTACAGTATGCCATTATTTAAATTTTTAGGTGGAAATATGGTAAATGAACTTCCATATCCTCTTGGAAATATGATGAATGGTGGTGCACATGCAGGTAATAATGCTCCAGATATTCAAGAATTTTTAGTTATTCCTACTGGAGCAAGTAATATTAGTGAAGCATTATTCGCTAATGTATCAATTCATAAAAAACTAAAAGAATTAATTACAATTAAAGATCCTAATTTCACTGGTGGTAAAGGTGATGAAGGAGGATGGATTCCTAATGTTAACAATGATGTGGCTTTAGAAATTCAAGCACAAGCTTGTGAAGAAGTAAGTAATGAGCTTGGTTTTGAAATTAAACCTTCTCTTGACTTTGCATCATCTGAATTCTGGGATGCTGATAAATGTAAATATGTTTATAAACAAGATGGTATTGAAAGAGATACTGGTGAACAAGTTGAATATGTTAAAGACATAATTAATACTTATGGAATGTTCTATGTAGAAGATCCATTTGATGAAAATGACTTTGATGGTTTTAAACAACTTACATCAGAAATTGGAGATAAATGTCTTGTTTGTGGTGATGATTTATTTGTTACAAATAAAACTTATTTATCAAAAGGTATTGAGCAAAATTTGGCAAATGCAATTATCATTAAACCTAATCAAGTTGGTTCTTTATCTGACGCCTATGCAACTGTTAAATTAGCAAAAGAAAATAATGTTATTCTTGTTGTTTCTCATAGATCTGGTGAAACTACTGATGAAACTATTGCTCATTTAGCTGTAGCATTTGGAGCTCCTATTATTAAAACAGGAGCTGTTAGTGGTGAAAGAATAGCAAAATTAAATGAACTTATTCGTATTGAAGAAGAATTAGCTAATCCTAAAATGGCAAGTTTTGATTAGTTATTAAAAATTAAATGTAGATTTATGGGATTTATCTATTAAATTCTTAAAAATTATAGTAGGGATTAATATTATACTTATAAATATTGATTATGATAAATGTCAAGGTCTTGATTGTGGAGAATGTGTTGATATTTGTCCAATGGAAATATTAGTATTTGGTAAAAATAAAGTAGAAATCGTTAATCTTGAAGAATGTAGCTTATGTGAAGTATGTATGGATATTTGTCCAGAAGAAGCTATTGTCGTTTATGATGACGACTATTATTAAATTTATAATATTATAATAAGGTGATAAAGTGTCAGAACTTTTAATACAATTAGATAGTTATTTAGCAGCAGGTTTACACATTGGAACTCAACAAAAAACTAGTGATATGGAAAAATATATTTTCCGTGTTAGATCCGATGGTTTACATGTTTTAGATATTAGAAAAACTGATGAAAGAATTCAAAAAACTGCTAAATTTTTAGCAAAATATGACCCACAAGATATTTTAGTAGTATCTACTAGATTATATGGTCAAGCTCCTGTTAAAAAATTCGGAGAAGTTATTGGTTGTAATACTATTCCTGGAAGATTTATTCCTGGAACTTTAACTAACCCAGAATATGCTAAATTCATGGAACCTAAAGTTATTGTTGTAACTGATCCAAGATCTGATAATCAAGCTATTTTAGAAGCTAAACAAAACGGAATTCCTGTAGTAGGTTTATGTGATACTGAAAACTTACTTAGTTATATTGATATTTGTGTTCCTGTTAACAACAAAGGTAAAAAAGCTATTGCTTTAGTTTACTGGTTACTTGCAAGACAAATATTAAGAGAAAAAGGAGTTATTCCTGAAGATGGTGACTTAGATTTAGAACCATCTGATTTTGAATTAAAAGTTAGAAAATAAATTTTTAACTTTTTTTCTTTTTATTACTTTTTTAGGTTTTTTTTATTTTAGGGTATTATTTTTTTATTTAGTCTTTTTTTAGGTTTTTTTTTATTTTAAAATATATTTTTTATCTATTTTTTTAGTTTATTATTTTTATTTAGTTTAATTTTGTTTTATTGCTTTTTATTAGTTTTAGTCTTTTTTTATTTTTTTATTAATCTGTAAATAATTTTTTTCTTAAATTATTATTTTTTAATATTTTTAACAATATAAAAATTAAAATAGTTTATAATTTAATATATTAAATAAAGTTTTAAATTAATGAAGGGGTATTATGTTAAGAAAACCAGCTGTTGCAGGATCATTTTATCCAGATAATCAAAATGATTTAGAAGAAATGATTGAATATTGTTTTAATAAAGGTGTTGGTAAACTTCCTAAATTAAATAAAAATTTTAATGGAAATATTACTGGGATTATGGTTCCTCATGCAGGATATATTTATTCAGGTTATGTTGCATCATATGGATTTTATCAACTTGTAGAATCTGGTTTTCCAGATACTTTTATAATTTTATGTCCTAATCACACTGGATTTGGATATGATATTTCAGTATTTGATGAAGGTTTTTGGGAAACACCACTTGGAAATATTGAAGTTGATAATGAATTTGCAGAGAAATTTATTAAAAATTCAAAATATGCAAAAAAAGATACTACTGCACATTTAAGGGAACATAGTATTGAAGTAGAACTTCCATTTTTACAATATTTTTCAGATGATTTTAAAATTCTACCTATTTGTATTGGAAGACAAAATCTTCAAACATCATTAGATATTGCAAATGCAATTAAACTTACAAGTGAAGAAGTTTCAAATTCATTTTCCTTAATTTCAAGTACTGATTTATCACATTTTCTTAATCAAACTGATACAATAAAAAGAGATAATTTGGTTTTAAATGATATTACTGAAATGAATTATAAAAAATTAATACAAGATGTATATGATTATGATATAAGTATGTGTGGTTATGGAACTGTTGCTGCAGATATTATATATTCTTTAGATTTAGGTGTTAATTCTTGTGAAATTTTATCACATAAAACTAGTGGTGATGTTTCTGGAGATTATAATTCTGTAGTAGGCTATGCTTCTACTGTATTTAAAAAAGAGTAATTTTTTATTTTATATTTTTTAATTTTTAATATTAAAATAATATATATTTAAATTTTATAAAAAACAAAGTATAAATGATTGAGTTA
>NZ_MRCT01000067.1 GCF_002208625.1 Methanobrevibacter sp. 87.7 | reverse complement strand
AATTAGAATTACCAAAAATAAAATTTAGTTTAATATTATTATTGTTAAAATTAAAAAAAAACTAATTTTTATCTTAAATCAAAATTTTAGCAAAATAATATAATATATAATATATTAGGTAAAATTATGACAAAAGCATTAATGATTCAAGGAACCTCTTCAAATGCAGGAAAAAGTCTTTTTGTAACGGCATTATGTAGAATATATATGAAAAGAGGATATAAAGTAGCACCATTTAAATCACAAAATATGTCATTGAATTCATATACAACTAGTGAAAATGGAGAAATTGGAATTGCACAATATGTACAAGCACTTGCTGCAAAAAAAGAAGCTACTGTCGATATGAATCCTATATTATTAAAACCTAAAGGAAATTTTAAATCACAAGTTATTATACAAGGAAAAGCTGTTGGAGATATGGATTTTTACTATTACCAACATAAATATCATGATACAGCAGTAAAAGCAATACAAGAATCTTATGATAAACTTGCAGCAGAAAATGATATAATATTTATAGAAGGAGCAGGTTCACCTTCTGAAATAAATATGAGAAAAGAAGATATTGCAAATATGGAAATTGCACATATGGCTGATGCAAATGTTATTCTTGTTGCAGATATAGACCGTGGCGGAGTATTTGCAGCTATTGCTGGAACTTTTATTCTTCTTGATGACAGAGACCGTTCAAGAATGAAAGCTGTAATAATAAACAAATTTAGTGGAAATCTTGATATATTAAAACCTGGAATTGATAAAATAGAAAAAATTATAGATGCACCAATTCTAGGAGTTGTTCCTTATGATGAAACACTAAATATTCCTGAAGAGGATTCACAATCATTAAGAGAACATAAATTCGATAATACTAAAAAAGATATAAATATTGGAGTTATAAAACTTCCAAAAATAGCTAATTTCACAGATATTGATCCATTTGAAGTAGAACCTGATGTTGGATTAAGAATGATAGAATTAACTGATTCACCTACATTACTTGATGATGTTGATGCAATTATTATTCCAGGTACACGTACATCAACAGGAGATGCAAAAAAATTAATGGATAGTGGATTTGCAAGTAAAATAATAGAACTTTCAGATAAAATACCGGTAATAGGTATTTGTGGTGGTTATCAAATACTGGGTAATGAAATCATTGATAAGAATATGAAAGAATCAAATCTTAAACAAGTTAAATGTTTAGGACTTTTAAACATAAAAACAGAATTTTCACATACCGTTAAAGCAGCATGCCAAACAAAAGCAATTATCCCCGATAATGATTACTTATGTGGACTTTCTAAAATTTTATTTAAAGATCTTGAAAATACTGAAATCACAGGTTATGAACAACATGAAGGTACAACAAAAATAATTAATCCATCAATTGATACTACATTCCCACTATTTATTGTTAAAGAAGGAGTAGGAAATGATTATGATAGTCCATTTGATGGTGCTACAGGACAAGGATTATGTTTTGGAACATATATACATGGAATATTCCATAATTATTCCATACGTAGAAACTTCTTAAATTATATACGAAATAAAAAAGGACTTAAACTTGATGATGGAAGTAAAGATCAATATGAAGATAGTATTGATAATGCAATAGAACAACTTGCAAAACTTATTGAAGATAATGTTGATATGGATTATATTGATAAACTCATCTTTAAATAAAATATTATAAATTATAAACTATATTTATAAAATTTAAAGACATAAGAGTATATGATATTAAAAATAAAAGATAATATCTGAAAATAAGAATTATTACAAAATTTCAAAATTATATTAATAAAAGACATTTATATATAGTTAATAATATACTATTAATTATGAAGAGAATGTTAATATCTAAACATAATTTAGTTAACTATATTTCAATTTTAGTATTATGTTTAATATTTTTAATTAGTCCAATATATGGAGAATGCAATACTAATCTCACAAATTCTGAATTAAATTTTAATATTGGAACAGAAACATTCAATATTAATGAAGAAAATAATAATGAAAGTTTAAATAAACATCATGATAAACATGTAACAGATATTCCAAATGAAGATCCACATAATCGTAAAAGGATAAGAAGACTAGAAAGATAATATATTAAATTGTATATTACTTTAAACTATTTTTAAATACTTAATCTTAAAACGATAATATATAATATTATAAATTATATATTATTTTAAAACTTTTTTTAAATAAATACTAATTTTAAAAGCTAATTAAAAAATAAATAGCTAATAAAAATACTAAACTCTAAAACTATTAAAAACAACATAAAAAAATAACTAAAATACTAAACTCTAAAACTATTAAAAACAACATAAAAAAATAACTAAAATACTAAACTCTAAAACTATTAAAAACAACATAAAAAAATAACTAAAATACTAAATTCAAAAAACTATTTAAAAAATAAATATTAAATTACAACAAAATTATAATAAAAACTATTTTTAAATAATCTAAAAAACACAATATGATATATGAATAAAAAATTAAGAGATTATAGATTATATATTTTTTATATAATTTCATTATTTATCTCTTCACTAGGAGTAGCATTTTCAGTAAAAGCAACACTTGGAACTTCACCACTTGTAGCAATTCCAAATGTACTAAGTATTATATTTCCTATTTTTAGTATTGGTGTTTACTCAATGATTTTCAATATAATACTAATTTTACTTGAATTAATTATTTTAAAAAATAAATTTCCAAAATTACAATATTTACAATTCTTTGTTGCAATTATATATGGATATTTTATTGATATATCATTATACTTAATTAAAGAACTAAATCCATATAACTATATTACACAATGGATTTTCTGTATTGTAGGTGCATTAATCCTTGCTTTTGGAATTTATCTACAGTTAAAATCTGCAGTAGTTTATTTACCTATTGATGGTTTTGTACTATCTATTGCTCATATTAAAAAAAGTGTATACTCAAAAGTCAAACCATTTGTAGATATTACATTAATTAGTATTGCAACTATTATCTCATTATATTATACAAAAAATCTTGTTGGAATAAGAGAAGGTACAATATTTGCAGCAATATTTGTAGGTCCCCTTGTTGGATTTTATAAAAGAAATTGTGATAAGTTTATAAATAAACATTTAAAATTTATAAATAATATTTAAAATTTAGATTTATCAAGTTTTTTAATAACTTTAGCAGGATTACCTACTACAACACTATAATCAGGAACATCTCTTGTAACAACTGCACTTGCACCTACAACAGCATGTTTACCAATACATACACCAGGTAAAACTGTAGCTCCTGCTCCAATCCATGCACCTTCTTTAATTAAAATTGGTTTACATAATAAAATAGATCTATTATATAAATCATGATTATTTGATAATAATTGAACATTAGCTGCTAACATTACATTATCTTCAATAGTAATTCCACCACGAGCCATCATTAAAGAATTACTATTTATAAAAACATTATTACCTACTTTTAACATATTTAAAGCTGCACCAAACAATGGTGCGATAATTGTTGAATTTTCACCAATACCTCCAACAATTTTATTTAATAATTTTAAAGATTCTTCAGAATTTGGTAATGTATTATTAAATTTAAATAATAATTTTCTAAGTTTATCCATACTTTTAGCATGTTCTTCAGATAATTCAGATAAATCTACTTTTATTTCTTCACATTCCATATTATTACCTATAATATTATAATAAAAACAAAAAACAATTTATAAAAATAAAAAATCTTAAAATTATAAAAAAATAAATTAAATTTAATATTAAAAATATTAAATTAAAATTATAAAACTTATTCTTCATTTTCAAAAAGCTCTGCAATTTTTTCCATAATTTTAGGTATTTTAATATTCTGTGGGCATTGTTTTACACAATCACCACAAGCATCACAATCAGAAGCTTTACCATATTCTGGACTTAAAGAAAGAGTCCTATAATAACCTGTTGCAGAGAAGTTTTGATTTTCAGGTAATCTAAAGTAATCATTATATGTTCTTAAATATTTAGGAATTGGTATATTATGCTCACACTCGTTAATACAATAATTACAAGCAGTACAATCTACAACTACATTTTGATTAATTAATGTAGCAGCTTGACCTAACATATAATACTCTTCATTAGATAATGGTTTGAAATTATTAAAAGTATTAAGATTTTCATTTAATTGTTCCATATTACTTACACCAGAAAGAATTACTTTAACATTATCTAAACTTCCACAAAAACGTAATGCCCATTCTGCAGGAGTTGAATCTGGTTTATAATCTTCAAATAAAGTTTTAACATTTGATGGAATATCAACTAAATTTCCACCTTTAATTGGTTCCATAATAAAAACATCTTTATTATATTCACAAGTTAAATTATAAACTTTCCTTGAATCAATTGTATTACTTTGCCAATCAAGATAATTAATTTGTAAAAGAACAAATTCTATCTCAGGATATTTATCTAATGCTAATTTTAGAAGTTTTGGTTTATCATGAAGAGAAATACCTATATGTTTTATTTTACCTTCTTTTTTCTTCTGAATAATAAATTCAAAAGCTTTTAAATTAAAAGTTACCTTTCTAGTCCATGTTGAAAAGTTATGTAACATATAATAATCAAAATAATCTACACCACATCTTTCTAATTGTTCATTAAAAAATCTTTCAAGATCTTCTTCTTTTTCAAGAGAAAAAAGTGGCATTTTATCAGATATTATTACATCTTCACGAGGATATTTTTTTATAACACATTCTCTAAAAACAATTTCAGATAAACCATTATGATAAGGATAACCGGTATCAAAGAAATTATATCCTCTTTTAATAAATTCATCTACCATCTTTTGAGTTTCATCATAATCAATACTTTCTACATCATCATCTTTAAGTGGAAGTCTCATTAACCCAAATCCAAATTTTTTCATAAAAATTTCTCCAAAAATAAAATAATAAATTTTCAACTAAATAATAAATTTCCTAAATAAAATATAGAAAATTAAAGTCTAAAAAATTAAATAAACAATAAAAAAAAACACAATACTCTATAAAATTCCACAACACAAACTAATAAACAATATAAAAAGATTAATCCTATAAGTTTACTAACTATAAACTATTTTTAAAAAATAATTTTAAATATTTTTACGAATAACCCTTGCAGGAGAACCTACAGCAACAGTATTACTTGGAATATCATGAGTTACTACACTTCCTGCACCAATTACAACATTATCTCCAATTGTTACACCAGGAAGAATAATAGCATTAACACCAATCCAACAACGTTTACCAATTTTAACAGGTTTTTTAATATTTACAAAAGTATAATCAATAGATTCATCAAAATCCCCATATTCATCAATATATGAATAGTTTTCATCTTCTAATTCATCATCAATTGGTAAGATTCTTTTAGATGTAGAAACTGGATGATCTGCACAAACAATATTTACTCCAGGAGCAAGCATTGTATAATCACCAATTTCTATAGTGTCAGTATCTAAAAATATACAATTTTGATTAATAAAAACTCCTTTTCCAAGTTTAATATTAGTACCTATATTACAATTAAATGGTATTAAAACTTCTGTATTTTCACCAATTTCACCTAATAATTCATTTAATATATCATTTTTCTGATTAATATTATCAGGACTAAGATTATTTAATTTATATAAAATATTAAATGCTCTTGAAAATTTTTTATCACATATACTATCTAATTCCATAGGACCTTTAAGTGACCATTCTTTACTCATAAAAATACCCAAATAAAAATTTAATTAAAAAAATATTTAAATATTTAAATTATCAATCCAAGATTTTAAATCATCCTCTGAAATAGATGAATTTAATCTATCTCCACCTACAAAATCAGCTCCTGGAGCAGAAGGTTTTAAATCATCAATAGTTCCACCTAATCTACTTGAACCAGAAGTTGCAAAAACTACAATTTTTTTATCTTTTAAATCATAAGATTCTAAAAAAGAATTAACAATTGTTGGAGCTGTATACCACCAAATTGGAAAACCTAAATAAATTAAGTCATAATTATCAATATCTTCTACATTATTTTTAATTGGAGGTCTAAACTCTTTATTTTCTTTCATCTCAATTGAAGATCTACTTTTTGGATTAGTCCAATCAAGATCTTCAGAACTATACTTTTCTTCAGGTTCAATTTCATAAATATCTGAATTACTTACTTTTGCTAATTTTTCTGCTACAGCTTTTGTTACACCACTTGCTGAGAAATATGCTACTAAACTTTTCATTTTATTACCTCAAATACATTATAAAATCTTAAAATATATAAAAAACTAAAAAATAATTTTTTAAAAAAAATATTTAAACAAATTAAACTTCAACCTATAAAAATAATAAAAAATTACATAAACAAACTAAACTTCAATTCCTACTCCTGCCCATAAAAAATCAAAAGAAACCTTTTTAATTTTTTCAATATCTTCATTAGGATTATTTACTAAATAATCAATAGTTGCAACAACATCTTGCATCATGAAATTACAAAATAAATAATAAGGTTCTTTAATTTCACCTCTTGTTTGAAATTTATTATAAACATAAAAGAAAAATTTACCTTGATTATTTAATTTTTCTTTAACTTCATCATTTAATAATGGAGAATTGGAATACTTAATTAAAAAATTAAAATTATCAGAATATTTTAAACCATAATCTATAGTTCTATTCCAAACTTCAATCATACCCTTTTTAAAATCTTTTTTCTCCTTTAGATTACTAACATAATCTACTAAATCTTGATGAACATAAATTAAAGATTGATTAAATAAATATTCTTTATTAGGATAATAATTAAATAATGTTCCCTTTGCAACTCCAGCATGTTCTGCAATACTTGCAGTTGTAGTTGCACCATAACCTTTTTTACTAAATAGAGTTATAGAAGCTTCAAGAATTTTTATCTCTTTATCATTCATATAAACACGTCTCAATTAAATAAATATTATAATATAAAATTATTATCTAAAATTATAAATTAATATTAAAAAATAAATTTTATAAAATATTAATGACTGACTGGTTAGTTCAATTTATTATTTGAATTTTATTATATATAAAACTACGTATAAAAAATATAAAAATTAATTTTATAAAAAATCTTCAAAATAAAAAATACAATATAATATTCCAAAATAAAACTAAATAAAAGAAAAATACATTAAAATATTTCAAATAAAACTAAATAAAAGAGCAAATAATAAAATAAAACAAATTAAACTATAAAATAATAAAATAAGATAAAAACACTAAAATAAGTAAAAAAGTATAAAAAAAAGGAATAAACCTAATTGTTATTAGGTTCTCTTCCAAAGATGTGTACTGCACAAGTTCCTCCAGTACCACCTATATTATGAGTAAGTCCGATTTCTGCACCTTCTACTTGACGTTTACCAGCTTCACCTCTTAATTGCCATACAACTTCAGCAGCTTGAGCAATACCAGTTGCACCAAGTGGGTGTCCTCTAGCTTTTAAACCACCAGATGGGTTAATTGGGAAGTCACCATCAATACGTGTTTGACCATCTTCAATAACTTTTCCACCTTGACCTTTTTCACAGAAACCTAAATCTTCAACAGCAAGTAATCCATTAATTGTGAAACAATCATGAGCTTCAGCTAAATCAATATCTTTAGTACTTACTCCAGCTTGTTTATAAGCTTTTCTTGAAGCAATTCTAGTTGAATCAATAGTGGTAATATCACGTCTATCATGAAGTGCAATAGTACCAGATGCTTGTTGAGAAGCTTTTACATAAATAGGAGTATCTGAATATTTATGAGCATCTTCAGCAGGACATAAAACTACTGCTGCAGCACCATCAGAAACTGGTGAACAATCAAATAAAGTTAATGGATCTGCTACCATAGTAGAATTTAAAACTTTATCTTTAGATACTTCAAATGGGAATTGTGCTTTAGGGTTATTTGAAGCATTATGATGAGCAATAACAGAAAATTCTGCAAGTTGTTCCCTAGTAGTACCATATTCATACATATGTCTTTTAGCTACCATTGCATATAATGAAGGGAAAGTTGCACCTTGTTGAGCTTCCCATTCAACATCAGAAGCAGTTGCAATAGCTGGTGTTGCATCTACAACATCAGTCATTTTTTCTACACCTGCAGAAACAACAACATCATGATAACCAGAAGCTACTGCTAAAATACCTTGTCTTAAAGCTAAACCTCCAGATGCACATGCAGCTTCTACCCTAGTACAAGGAATAGGGTTTAATCCCATATGATCAGAAATAAGTGATGCAATATGTTCTTGGTTTACAAAAAGACCAGATGACATATTTCCAACATACATTGCATCAATATCATCTCCACCAATATTAGAATCATTAATAGCACCAATACCTGCTTCAGCTACTAAAGATCTAAATGATGAATCCCATAATTCTCCAAATTTTGTTTGTGAAACTCCAATAATTGCTACATCTCTCATTTTAACACATCCTATTGCATTTTAATTTTTCCTTTATATTTAGCATAAACTGCATAATCAACATAATGTTTATCAGCAATATAATCTTCAGTTTTAGGAGCTAAATCTTTTACTTCTTCAATTCTATCATTTACTTCAATTACAAATGCATCACTACCAGCACCTGAACCATAACTTACAACAAATATTTTATCTCCAGGTTTTGCAACATCTAAAATATTAGATAATGCTAAAGGTACTGCACCAGAATAAGTATTACCTATATTAGGTGTTAAAAGACCTTGTTCATATTGTTCAGGAGTAAAACCTAATTGTCTTGCTGCTCTTATGTAAAATTTTCCATTAGGTTGATGGAAACAAGCATAATCATAATCTTCAGGTTTAGTGTTAGATTTTTCTAACATTTTATTTGCAGCACTTAAAACATGTTTAAAGTATGCTGGTTTACCTGTAAATCTACCACCATGTGAAGGATAAGTTTGACCTTCTCTTCTATAAAAATCAGGAGTATCAGTAGTAAAACTGTATGTATCTTTAATATCCGCAATAGTATTTTTTTTACCAATAATATAAGCTGCTCCACCAGCAGATGCAGTATATTCTAAAGCATCACCAGGTGCACCTTGTGAAGTATCAGCACCAATTGCTAAACCATATTCAATCATATCAGATTTAACTAAACCCATATTCATTTGAATACCAGCAGTTCCAGCTTTACATGCAAATTCTAAATCTGCTGCAGTTAAATCAGGAGTAGCACCAATAGCATCTGCTACAATAGTTGCTGTTGGTTTTACTGCATATGGATGAGATTCAGATCCTACATAAACTGCCCCAATTTTCTGAGGATCTATTTCAGCTCTTTTTAATGCATTTCTTGCTGCAGTAACAGCAATAGTAACAGTATCTTCATCAGGAGCAGGTACTGATTTTTCATTAACAACTAAACCTCTCTTATGAGATTCAGCATCATCTCCCCATACTTTGGCAATTTCTTCAACTTTTATTCTATAAGAAGGTACATAAGCACCGTAACCTACGATTCCTACCATAAAATCACACCGTAAATTTGATTAATAAAAATTTTTTAAATAAAAAATTAAAAAAACTTTGATATAATATATTTTTAGAATTAAAAATTCTGCATTTATAAAAATCTTTTAATTTAACAAAATTTAAACAGAATATATTTAAAAATATGAAAAATTATAAAATTTTGAAATTTCTTATTTACTTCAATACTAGTTAAATAATTAACTAATATTTTATATTACTATATTAT
>NZ_MRCT01000066.1 GCF_002208625.1 Methanobrevibacter sp. 87.7 | reverse complement strand
TAATTCATATAATTTTTTTATTTTTTTATTAATTTTTTATAGATTTATTTTTAATCTATTTTTTGTTATTTTTTTAATTTTTTTTAAAAATTCTAAAAATTTTATAAAATTTTTTTATAAATTTATGATAAACTTTAAATGTTTTGCTGTATAAATATAATTGTGAATAATAGTTCCTATTATATGAACTTTTTATATTTTATTTTTTTTATTTTACATAATGTAAAAAAGGGTGATAATATGGTTTCTAAAGGTAATAGAACTTTGAAAGATATTTTGGATATTATACTGTATGAAAATCCCGCTACTCAACAAGAAATTGCCGATAAATTAGGAATCACACGTCGTTATGTTACTCAATTAATTAGACCTTTAGTTAATGATGGAACAATTAAAAGAGCATATATGATTGATTTAGATAAGTATGAAAAAATTGCTGAAAATTTTGAAGATAATATTAATTCTCCTCAACATTCTGGTAATATGTTAATTACAGGTATGTTAAGTAGTATGAAAACTCATGTTCAAAATGAATTAAAGTTATCTGTTGAGTCTTTATTGGAAAATGATTATGATAAAGCAGAAGAAGCTTTAAAAATGGATTATACTACAAATAATATGTTTGAAAAAATTAGAACATCTGTTGAGACTGTTGTAAGTATTAATCAACAATCTCATTTCTCAAAAACTGTTGTTTATAATGAAATAGCATATGATCTTGAGCGTATTGGTGATTATTGTGGTCATATTGCTAAATTCGTTGTTAATGATGTTTATGAAGCAGATGAAGAGATGTTAAAGTATATTAAAAAAATGTATCAAATTAATGATAAAATGATTGAATATTCTATGGATGCTTTTTTAAATGGTAATATTGAACTTAAAGGGGAAATTATGGATTTAAAAGAGCATATTCATGAGTTACAGAAAATTTCTATTGGTCAAATTGCAACTCAAATGGCAGAAACATCTTTTGATGATAAAGAACGTTCTAATTATTATATTTATTTATCTAGGGTTGTTAAAGCATTTGAAAGAATCGGTGATATTTCTGTAGAAATTTCTGATACTGCAGGAGAATTCCATAAAAATATTCCACGTACAATTACTCCTCGTACATTTCGAGAAGGTTCTTAATTTTTTTTATTTTTTTATTATACTTTTTGCTTATTTTTTATTGATTTTTTTAGTTTAATTTTTTTTATAATTTTTTATATTTTGTTTTAATAATTTTATTTTTTATAATCATTTTTATTAATTTATTATGTTTAATTATTTTTTTGTATATTTTATTTTTTTATTAATTATTTCGTTTTTCTCATTATGTGAATTTTTTTTCATATAATTTTTAAGATTTTTTAAAAATTTCACATAATAGGAATTTTTTTACACAAAATGATAACCTTTATATGTAACAAAATTTAACTTTTATTTGAGGTTGAAAAAAAATTTCATAGTTTCAATCTTGTATTTTTAATTAAATGAAGTTTAAGAAATTTGATTATCTTATATTTATTAATATATTCATTAAATAATTCCTCTAAAACCCATCTTAAATTTCATTTTATTTTAAATGGTGTGTTAAAAAATGAAAGGAAAAACAAAAAAGATTATTCTTATAATAGTTGTTATTCTTGTACTTTTAGGAGCTTACTATGCAATTAATGGTGGTTCTCATAAAATTGAAATTGTAGGTTCTACTTCAGTACAACCTGTAGCAGAAAAATTAGTAGAAAAATATAAGGTTTCTCACCCTAATGCTCAAATTAATGTTCAAGGTGGAGGATCTAGTGTAGGTATTAAAAGTGCTCAACAAGGTACTGCAGATATTGGAACAAGTTCCAAAGAATTAAAAGATAATGAAAAACAAGGATTAACTGAAATTAACCTTGGTCAAGACGGTGTTGTTGTAGCAGTTAACAATAAAAATTCTGTTAGTTCTCTTTCTAAAGATCAATTAAAACAAATTTTCCAAGGTAAAATTACTAATTGGAATCAAGTAGGTGGATCTGATGGTAAAATCAACGTTATTCGTCGTGAAGATGGATCCGGTACTTTAGATGTATTCCAAAAATTAGTAATGGGTGATGACAAAATTAAATCTGATGCAGTAATACAAAGTTCTACTGAAGCAGTTAAACAATCTGTCAAACAAGACCCTAATGCTATTGGATTCATATCTTATGCTCATATGTCATCTGATGTTAAAGCTCTTTCTATTGATGGAGTAGCTCCTTCTGATGATACTATTGCAGACGGTTCATATGCTTTACAAAGACCTTTCTTATTCTTAGTTAAAGGAACTCCTAATAAAGATACTCAAGAATTCTTAGATTGGGTACAAGGTCCTGAAGGTCAAAAAGTTATTAAAGAAGAAAAAATTGTTAAATCAAACAATAAAACTAGTAATAAATAAGTTTTAAACTACTAAGTAAAAAATATTAAAAGTTATTTATTGTGAAGTTATTTAACAATCAACCATATTCTTCTCCATTAGTTTGAATAATAATATAAAATGGATATTAATTAAAATTAATAATCATTCGATTATTACTTTTTTATTTTTTTTTATAATATGCTAATATTAAATATTTCATTTTTAAATAATTTCTAAAATAAATATACTTTTTTTATTTAATTTTTTTTAGCTTATTGTGTATTAAGCTAGTTGAAATATTTTAGTCATATTTTCATGACATTATTAGAGAGGTTTAATATGACAAATAGTACTGAAGAAACTGGTATTAAAAGCATACTTTTAATAACAGCTTTATTTTCAATTTTCGTAATCTTTCTCATAATGGCTTTTATCTTTGTTGAAGGATGGCCAGCATTTGCAGATTATGGATTTTTTAAATTTTTATTAGGTTTAAAGTGGGATCCTAATAATAATATATTCGGAGTATTTCCGATGATTGTTGGTTCGTTATATGTAACTTTCTTTGCACTTCTTCTTGCTGTTCCATTGTCATTATTATGTGCTATATTTATGGCAGAAGTAGCTCCAAACAATATAAGGAAATTCCTTAAACCAGTTATTGAAACTTTAGCAGGTATTCCATCTGTAGTATATGGTTTTTTCGGTTTAATGGTAATTGTTCCTAGAGTTAGGACTACTTTTGGAGGTACTGGATTCAGTATATTCGCATCAGGTATTATCTTAGCAATTATGATTTTACCAACAATTATTTCTGTTTCACAAGATTCATTAAAAGCTGTTCCAAATTCTTATAGGGAAGCTTCTTATGGATTAGGTGCAACAAATTGGCAAACAATTAGAAAAATTATTTTCCCTGCAGCTTTACCTGGTATTGTAACTGGTATTATACTTGGTATGGGTAGAGCAATTGGGGAAACTTTAGCAGTAATTATGGTAGCAGGTAATGTAAGTCAAATTCCATCATCTATTTTCGCTCCTGTTAGAACATTAACTTCTAACATTGCACTTGAAATGGGTTATGCTACTGGTCTTCACTACAATGCATTATTTGCAACTGGTGTAATTTTATTTATAGTAATTATGATATTACTTCTCATTACAAATTATGTACAACGTAAATACAAAATGGATGTTGGAGGTGGAACATTATGAATTCAGTAAAAGAGGAAATTGAAAAATCTGGTTCAAAAATGTCTTCTAAAACATCACAAAAAATTATGAATGTAGTTTTTGTATTTTCAGGAATTTTAACATTATTAATTTTAATTGTTATTATTGGTTATATAGTTATTAAAGGACTTCCTTCATTGAATTTGAATTTCTTACTTTCAAATCCAATTGATTCAGGTAAATCTGGTGGAATTTTCCCAATGATTATATCTAGTTTATATGTAACCGCAATTGCTGTTGTTATTGCAACTCCTCTTGCAGTAGGTGCAGCAATTTATATTTCTGAATATTCTTCTAAAGGAAAAATTGTAGATATTGTAAGATTTGGTGCTCAAATACTTGCTTCAATCCCTTCAATTATATTTGGTTTATTTGGTCTCCAATTCTTTGTTATTTCATTAAACTTAGGATATTCTGTTTTATCTGGAGGTTTAGTATTAGCTATTATGGCACTTCCAACAATATTCCAAGTTGCAGAAGTAACTTTATCCTCAGTTCCTAGTTTATATAAAGAAGGTAGTTATGGTTTAGGTGCTACAAAATGGCAAACCGTTGTAGGAGTAATATTACCTGCAGCAATTCCTGGAATTATTACTGGTGTTATTTTAGGTTTAACTCGTGCTATATCTGAAGCAGCAGCAGTTATGTTCTGTGTAGGTTCTGCTATTACTACTCCAATTTTTATCACTGATCCAGGTAGACCATTACCACTTCACTTATATGTACTTGCAACTGAAGGAGTATCTATGCAAAATGCATTCGGTACTGCAGCAGTACTTGTAGTAATTGTTTTAGCAATTACTTTCATAACAAATTACTTAGTAAACAGATATCAAGAAAAAATGATGGGGGAACGTTAAATGGATAAAATTAGAAGTGAAAATTTAAATGTGTATTTTGGTGATGCACATATTCTTCATGATGTTAACCTTAAAATGCCTGAAAATTCAATTACTGCACTTATTGGTCCATCTGGTTGTGGTAAATCAACATTTCTTAGAACATTAAATAGGATGAATGATTTAATTCCTACATTTCATCATGAAGGTAATGTATATTTAGATGATACTGAAATATATGATGATAATGTAGATGTAGTTAATTTAAGAAAAAGAGTTGGAATGGTATTTCAGAAAGCAAATTCATTTCCAAAATCAATATTTGAAAATGTAGCTTATGGTCTTAGAATTCATGGTATTGATGATGAAGACTATATTAAACAAAAAGTTGAATTAGCACTTAAATCTGCAGCTATTTGGGATGAAGTAAAAGATAAACTTGACCAATCTGCTCTTGGATTATCTGGTGGTCAACAACAAAGATTATGTATTGCAAGAACAGTTGCTATTGAACCTGAAGTAATTCTTATGGATGAACCTTGTTCTGCTCTTGATCCAATTTCAACTTTAAAAATTGAAGATTTAATGACTGAACTTAAAAAAGAGTTCACTATTGTAATTGTAACTCACAATATGCAACAAGCAACAAGGGTTTCAGATTCAACTGCATTTTTCTTAAATGGTCAAATTATTGAACATGGTCCAACAGAAGAATTATTCGTTAATCCAAAAGAAGAAAAAACTGAAGAATATATTTCTGGAAGATTCGGATAGAAAAATGTCTAAATTAAATAAAATTTCTCATTAAAGGGGTTATAATTTATGGATGAAGATTACACTATAAAAGATTATCCAAGTTCAAATTTTAAAGATAGAGTTGAATTGGTTTATAAACAAACAAAAGATATTGGCCAAAAAGTTGTAAATAATACTCGTTTAGTCATTTCATTATTAAAAGAATATAATGATAATGTTAAAACAGAAATTTTAGCTAATAGTGAAGAAATAGATCTTGCAGTATTTGATTTAGAAAGAGAATGTATTAAATTTTTAGCTTCAGAACAACCTGTTGCTTCTGATTTATTATATATTCAATCTACTGTAAGGAACATTAGTCATTTAAAAAGAATAGGTTATTTAGATTCTAATATTGCAGAAGCTATTGAAAAATTAAATGATTTTGAAGTACTTAGTGAATTAATCGATGAATTATCATATATGGCTGATTATACTCAAGTAATGATCACTAAATGTATTTGTGCATTTTTAAATTTCGATATTACTATGGCAAGTGAATTAAGTGAAGATGATGATAAAATCGATAATTTATTTGATAAAATTTTAAATTCATGTGTTAAATATATTGCTTCTGATAGTTCACAATATGATGTTATGTGTTTTGTTCAAATTATTTTCATTGCAAGGTTCTTAGAGCGTATTGCAGACCGTACTGTAGCTGTTGGTTCTAGAACTATTTACATGATTACTCTTAGAAGACCAACTAATCAACCTCATCATGAAGATGAAGAACCTTTTGTAAAGGAAGATATTCCTGAATTTGTTGAAAAAGAAAATAATAAACCTATATTTAATAAAAAAGATGATGAAAAAGAAGATTAAATTAAGATGAATATTTTTCATCTTATTTTTTTATATTTTTTTTAATTTTGTTTTATTTTTAATTCTTATTTTTGGTGTTTTTTAGCTATTTTTTATTATGTAAATATTTTTTATTTAGTTAAAAAATTAATGTATTAAAACTAATATTCTACTAATTTTTTTAATTTAATTTACTCATCTTTTAATATTTTAGTTGCATGTCTATTTGCCCAGCATTGTATGCATACACCTATAGGTAAACCAGCAGTATGTGTATCAACTTTTTTAATTTTTACATCAAGTGCAGTGGTTTTACCACCAAGACCCATTGGGCCTTTTCCATTTGCATTAATTTCTTCGAGAATTTCTTTTTCTAATTCTGCAAGTTCTGGATCTTCGTTAGGTTTTCCAACTTCTTCAATTAATGCTTCTTTTGCAAGTTTCATAGCAAAATCAGATGTACCTCCAACACCTACACCAACTATCATTGGTGGACATGGTTTACCTCCTGCTTGGAGAACTGTTTGTACTGTAAAATCTTTTATTCCTTTTTTTCCTTCACTTGGAAGTGCCATTTTAAGTTTATTATTATTTTCAGATCCAAATCCTTTTGGAAGTACAGTTATTTCAAGATAATCAGTATCTGTAAGTTCAACATTAATATAAGGTATTCCGATTCCTATATTATTTCCTGAATTTTTTCTTGTTAATGGATCTACAATATTTGGTCTAAGAGGTACGTCTTTTGTTGCTTTTGCAACTCCTTTTTTTATTCCTTCTTTAAGGTTTTCAACTTGAACATTTCCAAGTTTAACAAAAACTATTCCAAGACCTGTATCTTGACACATAGGAATTTGTTTTTCATGAGCTATTTTAATATTTTTTAATATAGCTTCAATATTTAATTTAGCTAAATCATCATCTTCATTTTTAAGAGCATTTTCTAATGATTTAACAACATCTTCATTAAGATCATTAACTGCTTCTTTATAAAGTTGACAAACAGTGTTTTCAATAGTTTTTTCACTTATCATATTATCATCAGTAAATTATGTTTGAATTATAAAAATATAATTTTAATAAAAATAATTATTGTATTTATTTTTAAAAAACTAAATAAGTTTCTATACTTTTTATTGTTTTTATTTATAAATTAATATTATTATAATTTTAATGTTCTATTAATAATTTTTTTATATCTATTGTTTTCTAAAATTAGTTTTTTATTTTTTTTATAGCTATTTTTTTATTTATTTTTAAAATTAGTTTTTTTATTTTATTTTAGTATTTATTGTTTTTATTAGTTTTTTTTTTAAAATTAGTTTTTTATAGTTATTTTAATCTATTTAAAATAAGTTTTAATATTTAATAATTAAAATAATAAAGATATAAAATTTAATCTTTATCAATATCTGTAGGTCTATTATAATTTCTAAAATTAATTTCATTTATTAAATGATTATCAATAGGAATATAATAACATTTATGATTTCTCATTATTACTCTTACTCTTAAAACATCTTTATTTATGTATTCTTCTATTATTGGAATAAATTTTTTATTATAAATAGAATGTAATGGTTCTGCTTTTTTAATAGTTTCTGCATCTCTTGGTCCTAAATGATATGGTATAACTGCATTAATTTCTTCATCTTTTGTTTCATTTAAGATTTCAAGTGTATCAAACATAGTGTATATAAATTCACTTTCAATATATGGTGAATCACAAGGAAGTACAAGTGCATAATCTGAATGGATATTTTTTAATCCAGTCATAATACCTACTAATGGTCCTTTATCTTCTATTTCATCTATTGCAAAATAAATTTTATAATTATAATCTTTTTGTGTAATTAATCTTTTATATTGCTTGATACGTTTACTACTATTTAAAACAATTACAAGTTCATCTATTTCATTGTTTAATGATTCAAGTATATGTATTATCATAGGTTTTTTATGAATCCTCATAGATCCTTTATCTTGCCCCATTCTTCTACTTTTTCCTCCACATAATAATATACAAGATTTCATTTTTAATACCTTTTTTATATAATTGTTATACTATTTGTTTAATTAGATATATTAATTATTATAATTGATTTTTTTTAGATTATTATAAAAAAAGAGTTTTTTGTGTTAAATTTGTATTTTGATTTTTTTTAAATTATTGTAAAAAAAGAGTTTATTTTAAAATATAAAAAAATAAGTTATTTAATTTTTATGTGCTGAAATAATACTTATTGGATTTTCAGCTTTCATAAGGGTTCCTCTATCTAAAACTCTTCCTTTAGCTACATTAATTTCCATCATTTTTGGATTGTAACCTAATTCTTTTAGTTTATCAATAGCTTCAACTTTAGTATCTAAAAGTATTGCAGTAATAAATATTCTTCCTTTTGGATTTAATTTATCATCAATTATATCTAATATAGGATAAAGTTCTTTTCCACTTCCACCAATCATTGCAATATCTATATTATCAATATTTTCAAGTGCATCTATTGCATCTTTGTTAATGAGACTTACGTTTTCTTCAGTTTTTAATAATTTATTTAAATTTGCTTTTGTAACATCTATTGCAAGGGGATTTTTATCAATTGAGTAAACATGTTTTGCTCTTGATGCAAATTCAACAGTTAATCCACCAGTTCCACAACCAACATCTACTACTATATCATCTTTTTTAATGTCTGCTTCATATACAAGTAATGCTCTTATTACTTCTTTTGTTGGACCTGGAACTTCACAGTTTTTAATAAAATCTGAATCTTCAAACATAATTTTCACCTTTTTGTGTTTTTTATTTTTATCATGTGTTGTTTTTTAATTTATATTTTAGCTTATTTTAATTATTTTAAAGCTATTTTTTTATTTTTTTTATGTATTTAAAGCTAATGTAAATAGTAGTTTGTTTTAAAGCTATTTCCATCTTTTATATAAATTATTTTCAATTCCAAGTGAATCTAGAACTTTTCCAACTATAAAATCTATAATATCATCGGTAGTTTTAGGATTTGAATAAAATCCAGGATTTGGTGGTAATATAATTGCACCTTCTTTAGATAATTTAGTCATATTTTCAAGATGCACTGTTCTAAGTGGTGTTTCACGAGGTACTATAATTGTTTTACGTCTTTCTTTTAGTGCAACATCTGCAGCTCTTGTAATGGAATTTCCTGCATATCCATTTGCAATTGCAGATAGTGTTTTCATAGAACATGGAATAATAACTAATGAATCAAATTTAAATGATCCACTATTTATACTAGCAGTAAGATCATCAGTTTCATAATAGTTATCTGCAAGTTTAATAATATCATCTACAGATTCCTCTAATTCATGTTTAATTATTGTTTTAGCAGCATCACTAATTAATAAACCTGTTTCTATATTTAAATTATTTAAAACTTGTAGTAATCTATATCCTAATGTAACGCCACTTGCGCCAGTTATAGCAATAATTATCATCATTATATATTCTCCAGTTAGAAAAATAGTATTTTAATTTTTTATATAATGTTTAAAAATAGTTTTTAAAAAAGATTATAAAGTAATTTAAAAAATTACTTATTTAATAATCTCTGAAAGTTCTTCTATGATTTTTTTGTAATTTAGATTTGTGACGTGGTTTTAATTGCCAATTTTCACAAGAGTATACTGGGTCAATTTGGATTCCAGTGTATCCACAAATTTGTTGTGTTTTGTTTCCATTTTTTATGATTTTTCTAAAAATACAACTATTACATTTCATGGTTTTAACTCCATCTTCTTTTATAATATAATATATATTTTTTTACTTTAAAAATATTATTGTTATTTTTAAATTTTATTAAATTTTAATTGATTTATATGGTTTTTTAATATCTTAAATTTATTAGATTAACTATTATATGTTTATATTTTATTAGATAAATTTTTCAATACTTATGTTTTATTTTTTTATCTAAAAAATATATTTTATTATAGTTTTTTAGTGTATATGGTTTAGTA
>NZ_MRCT01000065.1 GCF_002208625.1 Methanobrevibacter sp. 87.7 | reverse complement strand
ATTTTAAAGCTATTTAATTTGTTTTTATTAAATTAATATTAATAAACATCTTTAGAGGGTATTATATTGGAGAATATTACAAATAATATTAAAATTTTAGGATATACTGGAGAAATAAGTGATGTATCTAAAACATTAAAAAATATTGATAATATTAAAGATCAATGTTGTGATATTGGAGTTATTCAATTATTAAATGCTCATGCTATTGGTGGTAAACGTCATGTTCTTCATGGTACTATTGAAGCAATTAAAGCATTTCAAAGAGGGGAAAATTTAGCTAATGATTTAGGTATTGAATTATGTCTAAGAATTTCAGCTCAAAGGCAAATATCTAAAGCTTTAGAAATTTTAGGTTTACATACTGGTAAAATGGATATATGTGTTGTCATGATTGATTGTCCAGATTACTTTGAAGATGAATTAAATAATATGTTTACTCTAAACGATTCAGTATTTGAACCAGATATTAAATATTTATCAAAGATCTATAATATTTCAGATAAACAAAATAAGTCAATGTATATTGAAGATTCATTAATTGACAAAACTACTAGTTTAATTGTTGATGTCTAATTTTTTCAATTAAATTACTTGTTTATAGTTGTTGTTTTGTTTATATTTTATTTATTGTTCTAATTTTGTTTTAAAACTAGTAGGTAATATCATGGATTTAAAATTTAAAAAATCATCAGAAGATACAAGGAAAATAAAATCTGAGATTGCATTAGGTAATAATCCTCTTAATATTGATTCATATATTGATTATGCAGAGGATAAAATAAAAGATACTACAAATCATGATTATGCACATATTGTATCAAGTGGTAATGCTGGAATTTTCATTGGACTTTCTTATATAAATGGGGATGTTCTTATTCCAGATCAAGGTGGTTGGAATGGGTTTAAACAGATTTCAAGATTTTTAAATAAACCTTTTGAAACTGTTAAAACAAATCTTGGTTTAATTGATATTGATGAACTTAATAATACATTAAGTAATTTAGATAAATCTAAAGTCAATGGATTAATTTTAACTAGTTTTGCAGCATATACTGCAGAACAAAATATTAAAGAAATTTCAGAAATATGTCATGAAAATGATGTAATTTTAATTGAAGATGTATCTGGTTCAATAGGAGATTCTAAACTTGCAAATGGTAAATATTCAGATATTATAGTAGGTTCTACTGGTTCACCTAAAATTTTAAATGTTGAAGACGGTGGATTTATTACAACTAATATTAAAGAGGTATTTGATAATAATAGAATATTATTAAAATCATTTAAATCTAATGAAATTACTGCAGGTGGAATAATTAGTGAACTTAAGAATGCTTCTTCTAATTTAAATAAATATATTGATGCTTGTAATTATCTTAAAAATAATATTGATAATGTAGTTCATGCTGATAAAAGAGGAATTAATGTATTTATTAAAAATGATGATCCTAAACATTTTTCATGGAATCTTAGACAAGAACTTGTTTTAGATAGTCATGGAATGGTTACTAAATGTCCTAATTATAATAGACTTAAAGAAAAAGGAGTAGCACTTGAAATTAAAAATCTTGATATTTCTCAATTATCAAAGAGTAATCTTGATGAAATTATTGAAATTGTTAAAAAATATCAATGAATTTTACTATTTTTTTTTAAGTTTTATGAAGAATAAGATTTTTTTTATTATATTTTTTACTATTTTTTTTAAGTTTTATGTAAAATAAGATTTTTTTATTATATTTAATTTATTGTGTTTAAAATTTAAGAAAAATAAAAAATTTTTAATTTAATTTTGGAATTTAGGATCTTTTTTAAAGTAAGAGTCAAGAGTTGTTTGTTTAGTATGTAGCATCTCGTTAAGTAATGTTCCTGTTTTTATGTATCTACTTAATGGAATTTTAAAGTTTTTACCAACATATGCAAGTGCAGTTTTTAAATCTTCAAATTCTTTATATGGTTTTTCCATAGCTTCTCTCATGTTTTCACGTACATTAAAAACACCCATTGGAACATAACCAGTATATGCTTCTCTTAATACTATTAATCCAGATTGTAATTTCATTTTATTTAATGCATCAAGAACTACCATTTTACTTGTATAATAACATCCACCTACTGTTGAATATTCTTTTTTATCTTCATTGGTTTCATAATCTGAAAAGACAAATTCTTCATTGTTTTCAACTTTATAGAATCCTTCAGTCCATTCATATTGCCATTCTGTTGGAGTTAATATTATTGCATAGTAATTATTTAATGCTTCATTTTCATATACTCTATAAGTATCAATAATTGGATTATATCTTACTTCTTTTAATAGTTTATCTGCAAGTGCAGAATCACATGCTGTAATTGACCAACGTGTAGGTACTAATTTTCTGTTTTTACCTATTCCAAATGCACCTACTGAGAATGCTTTCTGTACAGCTGAAAATGGAACTTTTTTATTATGTAATGCCATTACTGCATCTCTTGCTCTTAAATCTGTATCATAATATGATTTTTCAAGCTGTTTATCCCATCTTACTGCATCAATATCAAATTTTTCAAGTATTCCACTAGGTCCATGAGGCATTGATTCTTGTGATAATTGTGCACCTCTTGGTCTTTTTACAAAATTTGCTTCTGCATCAGTTGATTTTGATGCAAGTGAAATATCTTGTAATTTTTCAACATATGGGTTGTTTAAATCTTTAATATCAATTAATTGTTTTCCTCTTACAAGATTCATACGATAACTTAATATATCATTTTGAGTTTTATTTTGATTTAACCAAGACTCTGGTGCATCCATGATATAGGTATCACCTAATTGATTTGCCATCATAGGTCCAGCATATACTTTAGGGTAACTCCATCTTCCTATGAATACTGATGGAGGTGTACTACCTTCAAGGTCTTTACCTACCTTGACTGACTTCATTTTTATATCTCTTGTAAGTTTTTCAAGATAAGCATGTTTTGTTGTTCTTTGTCTTCCTGCTTTCATAATATCTCAAAATTTATTAATTCTATGTTTTTTTATAATATAATTAATTTTTTTAGATTTTTTATTTTTATTTTTAATCTAAATTATTTTTAATTAATTTTTAGATTTTTTATTTTTAATCTAAATTATTTTTTTAAATCTTGCATATTTTAATTTATAGTCTAAAATATCTTTACTTATTATAAATTAAATATTAAAAATTTTTTTAAAAAAAGTATTTTGATTTAAATGTAAAAATATATATTTAATTTTAATAAAATTATTAAAAAATATATATCTTTCGTGTTTATTTAAAATGTAGCTACTGGATTTACTAATGAATTAATATAAGCTATAATTGATATTATTATAATTATTGTTACAATAACTATAATTATCATAAATGCAATTTCTCCATTTGTAAAACTTCTACGAACTGGTAAATTTCTTTGATTTTTAATCCATATTTGGTTAATTGATTCTTGTACATTACAGAATGTCCAGAAAGTACCTATTACGGGTATGAAAATATATAATAATGTATTTTCAATTGGTGAGTAACTTTCAATATTCTCTTTATCAAGAATTTCTTTATAATCTTTTAATAAGTAATAATATATAAACCAATTAATAATAGGTATTATAAAACCAAGTGTACGCCATCCGGGATTTATATTTCTATTATAATCATTTTTTAAATGGGTACTATTTTTATAAAACCACCATATTGTATATAATTTACCACCAAAGATTAATAATAATATTTCTCTTCTAAGAGGTAATACATTTGAGTATTCTCTTTCTGGATTGTTTAATTTATCATAGAACTCTCTTTTTTCAAGTTCTCTAGTTTTTATTGCTTCATCTTTTTTTAATTCTTCTTCATGTTCTGGTGATACATAATTATTAATAAAATGGTTTCTAGAGATATTTTCTTCTTTCTCTTGCCATTGCATACAGTAAGGGCATTTTTTAGTATTTATCGGTATTTCTTTACCACAATAAATACAAAATTTTGTTTTTGCACCTTCCATTTAAATCACTTTCTCGAATTTTTTTATTTAGATTTAAGCAAATTCAATTGTTGCAGGTGGTTTATCACTTATTGAAAGTGATACATGTGTTACTTCAGAAACTTCTGAAGTTATTCTTTTAGATATTGTTCTAATAAGCTCCCAAGGAATTTCTGGTACATATGCAGTCATAGCATCTACAGATGCAACCATTCTTACAACAACTAAGTATCCGAAATCTCTTTGATCTCCTTTTACACCAGTAACTTTTGTATTAGTTAATGCTGCAAAGTATTGCCATAATTGTTTGTTAAATCCTGATTTTTCAACTTCTTCACGTACAATTGCATCAGCATTTTGACATATTTGAATTTTTTCTCTTGTAAGTTCCCCAATAACTCTTACTGCAAGACCTGGACCTGGGAATGGTTGACGATGTATAATAGAATCTGGAAGTCCTAATTCTGCTCCAATTTCTCTTACTTCATCTTTATATAATTCACGAATAGGTTCTACTACTTCTAAGACCATACCACTTGGAAGTGCAAGATTGTGGTGAGATTTAATTTTTCCTTGACTTTCAATCCAATCTGGAGCAATAGTTCCTTGAATTAAGTATTTAGCATCAATTTTTGAAGCTTCTCTTTCAAAGACATCAATAAATTTTTTACCAATTATTTTTCTTTTTTCTTCAGGATCTACTACACCTTCTAATGCTTCTAAGAATTCATCAGATGCATCAACATAAATAAAATTTAATCTATCTTTAAATGTATTTACAACTTGTTCTGCTTCTCCTTTTCTTAAAAGACCATGATCTACAAATATTGCAGTTAAGTTATCTCCAATAGCTTCACCAACAAGAACAGAACATACAGAACTGTCAACTCCACCAGATAATGCTATTACTGCTTTTTCATCTTTAATTTCATCTTTTACTTTTTCAATTGCTTCATCTATAAAACCTTTAGGGGTCCACATTGTTAATTCCTCTTAGATTTTATTTTTAGTCTTCTTCATTTTTAGTTTTAAATTCATCAATGAAATCTAAAACTATTTTTTCAAGACCATTATCATTTCCAGCTTCAATAGCTTCCATTATATCATCATATTTAACGAATTTTCTAAGAATGATACTTTTTTCACCAACACCTGCAATGTTGAATTCATATTCATCATCACCTATTGGTATTTTAATTCTTTCTCTTTTAAGTTCTGGTTTATTTTCCATTGCTTTTTCTCTTAATTCATCTACATTATTAATCATTTTGATTCCTCATAATCTATTTAATTTAATTCTTGAATTATTCTAATCTATTATTAATTATTATTTTAAATTATCTCATTAATAATTAATTATAATAATAAATTAAATTTTTTATTAATAATTAATTTTAGGTTATTCACATATTTTTTATTATTAATAATTAAGTAGTTTATTATAATAATTATCTTAATTGTATATTTTAATTAATAATTAATTTTAAGTATTTTTATTTATTTAAATTATTTTTACAAATTTCATAGAAGTTTTGGAATACTATATCTCCTTTAGGAGTAGTATGTACTTCCGGATGGAATTGAATTCCATAAATATCTTTTGTATTATGTTTCATAGCTTCAATATCACAAATATTTGAACTTGCTAATATTTTAAAGTTTTCTGGTAATTTTTTAACTTCATCTTTATGTGATGTCCAAACATCCATTGTTGGTGCTAAACCTTTAAGAAGTTCTTCTTCATCATTAATATTAATTTGAACTTGTGCATAACTTTCAGTTTTTGAGGTTTCAACATCTCCTCCAAATTTTTGAGCTATAAGTTGATGACCTAAACAGATACCTAATATTGGTACATTAATTTCACTAATATAATCAAGACAGTTACCACTCATTGTAAGTGATGGTCCTCCTCCTAATATTAATCCCATTGGTTCTTTTTCTTTAATTTCTTCTACAGTTAAAGAGTTAGGAACAAGTTCACAAGGTATATCTAGGTTTTGTAAACTTCTTTGAATTCTATGGTTATATTGACCTCTATTATTTATAATTAGAATTTTCATATTTTGTTTCTCGCTATGATTTTTAAATTTAAATAAATTTTATTAAATAATAATATATTATATATAATACTTATTATTTATTTTTTATAAAAAGCCTTAATTAAATTAAATTTTTAGATTTAAATATTTATCTTAAGTTTAAAATAAAAAATATTATAATAGAATTTAATGATTTATTATATTATAAAATCTTATTTTCTTTTCTTGTTTGAATTTTATTTTTATTTTTAGATTTAAAACTACTAATTGTATTTATATATAATTTTTATAATAATTCAAATGTTTTATATACTATGATTATAATATTATTTTTATGGAAACTCAAGACTTAGTTTATATTTTAATTGTGATTTTACTTGCAATAATTATATTTTACTTGTTCATATGGCTCTTACCAGTAATTGTAATACTGTTAATCGCATTCTTTATCTATGTATTTTTACAAGATAGATATGGTAGATATTAACTATTTTATTTAATTAATTTACTTTTTAACAGATTATTTTTACTGTTAAGACTTTATTTAATTTTTTTCTTGAATATTTGCTTATTTTTATAGATTTTGTTTTCATTAAAGTCTTTAAACTATTTTTGTATTTTCTAGCTTTTTTTATGTGTTTTTTGTATTTTTATGTATTATTGGCTTTTTTTATGTTTTTTACTATTTTTATTGAATTTTCAAGAATTTAATTTCTAAATTTTAACTAATTTTATAATCTAATGAGTTTTCTAAATTATTAATTAAAAAAATATGTATTTAGAGTTTATCTAAATACGATTTTGAATTTCTTCTCTTACAATTTTATTTACAAGACTACCATCTGCTTTACCTTTAAGTTCTTTCATACTCATACCCATTAAAGGCCCCATTGCACCCATTTGGCGTTCTTGTACCATTGATTCGTTTTTATCAACAATTGATTTAATGATATCTCTTATTGCATCTTCACTAAGTAAACTTAAGTTTTCTTCTTTAGCTACAGTTTCTGCATCTTTTTCAGGGCTTTTACACATAGCTTCAATAAGTTCTCTTATTGCATCTTTTGAGATTTTATCATTTTGGAGAAGTGTAAATACTTCAATAAGTCTGTTTTGAGTCATTGAACTAATATCAACACCTTCTCTTCTTAAATCTCTTAAATCAGAACTTAATGTTGATGCTACAACTGTTGGATCTACTTTGGTTTCTTTTAATATATTTTCGAATTCATCACCAAGAACACGTCTTACAATTTGGTTTGCAAGATCTTCACTTAATTTATATTCTTTCATAAATCTTTCTTTTTTAACATCTGGAAGTTCTGGTAAATTATTTCTAATAGGTTCAACAATGTCATCAGTTATTTTAAATAATGGAATATCTGTTTCTAAGTACATTCTGTTTGCTGTAGCAAGTGGCCTCATATATTCAGTATTACCATCATCTAATGATTTACGAGTTTCTTCAACAACTCCTGTAAATGCAAGTTTTGCTCTTCTAATAACTTCTTCTAGTGCAGATTCTGCAACATCTGGGTCATGAGCTACAATAATAACTGCATCTTGAGGGTCAGTATTTAAGTATTCTCTTACTTTATCTACTTCTTCTTGGGTAATACCATATGCAGGTAATTCATCAGTATGGAATAATCCACTTACTCCACGTTTTTTAGCATAACTTGAGAGTTCTGTACCAAATCTTCTACCTTTTTGTACTTCAACACCTATTAATCCATCAAATCCTTTTAAAACAATTGCTTTAATGGATTTTGCTGATTTTAATATTTTACTTTCAGTGTCTTTTAATAATTCGTCAAGATCATATATTGTTTCATCAACTGATGCATTACGTTTTTTAAGTTCATCTCTAATTTCAAGAAGTTTAATTTGTCTTTCAACTTCTCTTTCTACAATTTCTGGCATTAATTCAAGATTTTGTACACCTTTAATTTCTACTCTTGCACCTTTTGCAATAGAAACATTTAAATCTTGTCTAATTGTTCCAAGTCCTCTTTTAACATTGGTACTTCTTAAAACTTGACCAATCATATATGCTACTTCTTCAACTTGTTTAGGATGATGCATTGAAGGATCTGTTGTAATTTCAACAAGAGGAATTCCAAGTCTATCTAATCTGAATTCTGTAAATTCATCATCAGTATCTATTCTTCTTGCTGCATCTTCTTCAAGACCAATAGTTTCAATTTTTACTCTTCCATATGGTGTATCAAGGTATCCATCAGTTGCAAGAAGTCCTGTTCTTTGGAAACCACTTGTATTACTTCCGTCAATAACTTGTTTTCTCATTGTATGGAATTCATCAACAATATGCATATTTAAAAGTACAGATATTGTTATTGCAAGGTCAAGAGCTTCACGATTTAATTTATGAGGTGGTTCATCATCAGTTTCAACAAGACATGTATGTTTGTTAAAAGATTCGTAGTTGAAATTTAATTTTCTCATTGATTCTTGAAGTGCTGCTCTATCTATTTGACCAAGTTCACTTTGTGTTGGTCTTAAATTCCTTTTAATTTTTAAATCTACATCATCATCAACAAGTTCAGTAGGACATGAACAGAATAATTTTGATTTAGTATTTAATTGTTGATGTATTTCAAGTCCCATTTTAAGGCCTAATTCTTCCCAATTATATTTATCTGTCATTGTCTCACCTTAGTTTAAAAAGTATTTTGCAGAGGTTCTTTGATTGATTTCTCCTGCAATATTAGTTTCCATAATTTTTCTTACATCTTTAATATCATCACTTTGACCTAATGCCCAGCATAATTTTACATATCCAACTTCAGGTGTCATATCTTCTCCAGATATAAGATGAGCATCTATAAGTTTACGACCAGTACTGTAAACATTCATATTTACTCTACCATATATACATTGAGAGGTCATAACACATGGAATTCCTTCATCTGCTGCTCTTTCAAGTGATGGAACCATATATTCAGGTACATGACCTAAACCAGTTCCTTCAATTAATAATCCTTTATAACCTTTGTCTATATGGTAATCAATGATTTCTTGTGATATTCCAGGATAACTTTTAATAAGAGCTACTTTATCTTCAATATCATCATAAAGTTTAAGTTCATTTTCATTCCTTTTAACATATGGTCTTGTAGTTTCTTGGATTTCTCCATCTTTTAAGTATGCTATAGGTTCTGCATCAATACTACGGAATGTATCTCTTCTTGAAGTGTGCATTTTTCTAACTTTTACACCACTATGTAATGCACATATATTATCATCTAATGAATCATGCATACAAACAGTAACTTCTGCAATATCTGATTTTGCAGCACCTACTGAATTTATAAGGTTTAAAAATGTATCTGTAGAAGGTCTATCTGAACTTCTTTGTGCACCAGTAACTACTATTGGTACAGGTGTTCTTAAGATAAAACTAAGTGCAGCTGATGTATAATGCATTGTATCAGTACCATGAGCAATAACAACACCTTGGGAACCATTATTTATATCATCTGCAATACTTCTTGCAGCTTCTACCCAATATTTAGGTTCCATATTTTCACTTAGAATATTATATAATGCTTTAACATCATAATTTGCAAGGTCAATAAGTTCTGGGTTAGCTCTAAGTAAATCTCCAGCAGTAAATGCAGGATGTACTGCTCCAGTACTATAATCAATAATAGATGAAACTGTACCACCAGTAGATATAATAGAAATATCCATTTTATTATCATCATGAGGTATTTCTGTTTCATCATAACCTATTTCTGGTTTACTTCCTTGTTCAATAAGTTCTATTGATGCATTAGTAATTTCAATACCTACATTGTATCCACTATCTAATTTTAAAACAATGTAATTATCTTCTGCATCTTCTGATCTGTCAAGTAATATTCCTTTGTAAGATACATCATCTTTTGAAACTTTTACTACATCACCAATAGTAATATTAGTTTCATCTAAAAATTTTTTTGAATTTTCTTTATAAGTCATTAAATCACTTTAAATAATTAATAATTTAGCTTGTAAATTTTTTAATAAAATATTTAAGTTTAATAAAATTCTATTCTTGTAATTTTTTTATAAATTATTGAATTTATATGGTTTTTTTCTATTTTTAGTTTTAAGAATAATTTTTTTATAAATTATTGGCTTTATAAGAATTTTTTTCTATTTTTAGTTTTAAGAATAGTTTTTTCTATTTAT
>NZ_MRCT01000064.1 GCF_002208625.1 Methanobrevibacter sp. 87.7 | reverse complement strand
GAAATAAGTAAAATACTTATTAAATTTATTAAAAAATAGAAATAAATATTATTAAATTAAATTAATTAAAAATAGAAATTAAAATTAGGTATATAATAAAAAATTCAAAAATATAAATTGAAAAAAAAGATAAAAGCTAAAATTAGCTTATATCATATTTTTGTAAGAGTAAAAGTTCTTCAGTAGATAACTTTTTACCATGTTTAAATTTATCAAATATGTTTTCAGCTTTCTCTTTTTCTTCAGAATTCCTTTTTGGAGCAATTTGTTTTTTATTGGAGTTTCTTCTTTTTGGTTTAGAAGTACCGAGTTTTTTATTAATTACATGAATTTGGCTTAATACTTTTTTAAACTCTTCATGTTTAGCTGATGCAGATTTTCTTGCATCTATGAAAGCTTGATGTGCTTCATCAGCAGCTGCTCTAATCTCATCAGTTTTTTTGAAGTAGTGTAACATTTGTTCATGTGCTTCTTGAGCTTTTTCAGAAAGTTCAATAACATTTTTATGGTGTTCTTCTGATTGTTTTTTGAGTTCTTTAGCTTGTTCTTTTATTTTATCATCTTCATGAATATCCATTAATTGTTTACGAAGATCATTTGCATTTTTAACAAGTTGATTTTCTTTTTTAATATCAAGAACTCTAGTTTCAATGATTTTATCAATTTTTTTGATCTTATTTTCAATTTTAACTTTATCTTTTTTACCAGAAGACCATTCTAAATTTCTGAGCTCTTTATTAGCATTATTACGTAATTTTTTCTCATCTTCAACTTCTTTGTTGATTCTATTACGTTCATCCCTATATTCAATAGCTTTGTTTAAGTTGACTTTTAATTCAGCATTTAATTCATCACGAATTTTACGTTGTTCTTTAGCAACTCTATTAAAATGTTCCCTTTCATCAACTATTGCAGAGATTTCTTCTTCTTTATCAATTTTTTGTTGTTTAACACCTTCAGGAGTATCAGCAAGAACAAATTCATCTTCATCTTTAGCATTATCTTTAATTACAGGTAATACTTTAGATAAATCTTTACCATCAACAACAACATCAGCAATTTCTTTAACTGCAGGTTTTGCATTAAATGCAATACCTAATCCAGCAGCTTTTAAAATGGAAATATCATTAGCACCATCACCAATAGCAACACAATTTTCTAATTTAATGTCTTTATCTTCAAGATAATTGTTTAAGACATCTAATTTAGATTTGCTTACTAAATCACCAGTAACTTCACCAGTTAATTTTCCATCTTCTTCAGTTAATGAATTTACAAAAATATCATCAACACCTAATTTCTCTTTTAATGGATCTGCAATAATATCGAAACTACCGCTAATAATAATAACTTTATAGCCACTATCTTTTAAATCTTTAATAGTTTCTTCAGCACCTTTCATAAGAGGAATTTGGTCCCTTAATTCTTTAATTTCATCTACAGAAACTCCTTCAAGAAGTTTAACTCTTTCTTTTATAGATGTTTCAAAATCTACTTCGCCTTGCATTGCTTTTTCAGTAATTTCAGCAATTTGATCTTTTACATTTGCAATTTTCCCAATTTCATCTATTGCTTCTCCATCCATAATAACATTATCTAAGTCAAATACTACAAGTTCAATCAAACATATCACCAAATTAAATTAAGTCTAACTCTTTAAGTCTGTCATAAGCTCTTTCTACTCCAAGCTTAGCATCACTACGAGTTTTAGCACCGGTACAAACAACTTTACCAGAACCGAATAATAATAAAACTACTTTAGGATCAGTTAGACGATATACTAAACCAGGGAATTGTTCTGGTTCATATTCTGTGTTTTCTAATTCTAAAGCAACAGCTTCTAAATTTAATGTGGATTCTAAATTTGCAGAAGCTACTATATTTTGAATTTTAATTTCAAACTCATGAGGGATTTCTGTATCAATTTCTCTCATAAGATCCACAGTTTTCCTAATAGCTAACTTTGAGTCATCAATTGATTTAGCACCAGTACAAACGAGCTTACCTGAGCTAAAAATCAAAGCTGCAGTTTTAGGGTCTTTAAGTTTAAAAACTAGACCAGGGAATTGTTCTCGGTTAAAATCTACGCCAGGTAAATTTTTAGCTACATCAGTAAGTACAATATCTTTACCAATACTAGCAGAAGACACAATGTTTTCTATTTTTATATCAACATCGGTCATTTTAAACCTCCAAATCATAATTTATTAAAATGAGCAAGTAAACATTTTAAATTTAATAAGAATAATTAATTAAAATATTAAAATTTTTACTATAATTAATTTTATATTTAAATAGTATATAAATGTATTTAAAAATAAAATTTATTTTATAAATAATATAAAAATAAAGATAAGTAATCAAAAAAATTAATTAAAAATTTTTATAAAACTTAATAATAAAAAAGATGGTAAAAATGATTGAAGTTGAAGCTAAAGCAAAAATAAATAATTTTGATGATGTTAGAGATAAAATAGAAAAATTAGGTGCTAAATTAGTTAAAATTGAACATCAAGAAGATTTATATTTTAATAGTCCTATTGTTGATTTTGCAGATACTGATGAAGCACTAAGAATAAGGAAAACAAATACAGATACAGAAAATAATTTATTTATAACTTATAAAGGACCAAAAATAGATAAAAAAAGTAAAACAAGAGAAGAAATAGAAATGGAAATTGAAGATAAAGAAAAATGTAGAAAAATATTCAAACATTTAGGTTTTGTTGAAGCAAGAGAAGTTATAAAAGATAGAGAAATATTTAAATATAAAAATTATGAATTAAGTTTAGACCATGTAAAAGGTTTAGGACCATATATGGAAATAGAAATATTAGTTGAAGATGGAACAGATTATAATGATGCCCAAAAAGGATTATTTGATTTATTTGCTAAATTAGGAATAACTGATAATTTTGAAAGAACATCTTACCTTGAATTATTAGAAAATAAAAATTAATTATATTATATTATTATATGAATTTTATGAAAAAATTATAAATATAATAATAATAAAATTAAAAAAAATCCTAAAAATATAAAAAAATAAAAACCTAAAAATTAGTAAAATTTAAAAAGATATTAAAATATTTAAATTAATAAATATAAGAGTTATATATTATATAAACTAATTATATAAATATTATATTAATAAAATTATAAAAAAATTTTATAATATAATAATAAATTAAATACAATCAATAAATTACTTATAAATTCAACAAGGAGTGATATACTTGCAATACTATGTAAGTCCTTATAATAAAGAAGTTAAATACAATTTTCCAGAGAATATTGTAGTTTACGATACAACATTAAGAGATGGGGAACAAACCCCTGGTGTATGTTTCAATAAAGAGGAAAAACTAGCTATTGCTCATAAATTAGATGAACTTAGAATCCCACAAATAGAAGCAGGATTTCCAAGAGTATCAGAAAGAGAAAAAAATACAGTGAAAGCTATATGTAATGAAGGGTTAGATGCACAAATCATTTGTTTAGCAAGAACTAAAAAAGAAGATATTGATGCTGCATTAGATGCAGATGTTGATGGAATTATAACATTTATGGGTGCATCTGATTTACACTTAGAACATAAATTACATTTTACACGTGAACAAGCATTAAATACTTGTATGAAATCAATTGAATATGCAAAAGACCATGGATTATTTGTAGCATTTTCTGCAGAAGATGCAACAAGAGCAGATTTAGATTTCTTAAAAAGATTATATAAAAAAGCAGAAGGCTATGGTGTTGATAGAGTTCATGTAGCAGATACTGTTGGTGCAGCTACCCCACAAGGAATTGATTATTTAATTAAAGAACTCAAAAAAGACATAAACGTAGATATTGCAATGCATTGTCATAATGATTTTGGTTTAGCCGTGATAAATTCTATTGCAGGTCTTTTAGCAGGTGCAAGTGGAGTTTCAGTTACAGCAAATGGAATTGGTGAAAGAGCAGGGAATGCTTCACTTGAAGAATTAGCTATGGCACTTAAAATATTATATGGAAAAGATCTTGGATTTAAAACAAAACACATTAAAGAATTATCTGACCTTGTATCAAAAGCTACAGGTTTACCAATACCATATAATAAACCAATTGTAGGTAAAAATATATTCAGACATGAATCTGGTATTCATGTAGATGCAGTTATAGAAGAACCATTAACTTATGAACCATATGTACCAGAACTTGTAGGTCAAAAAAGACAAATTGTTTTAGGAAAACATTCTGGTTGTAGAGCCGTAAAAGCAAAACTTGACTCATGTGGTGTTGAAGTAAGTAATGAAGAATTATGTAAAATCGTTAAAAAAGTTAAAGAAACAAGAGAAAAAGGAACATACATTAATGATAATGTATTTAAAGAAATCATTGAAGATGCAAATCTCAAAAACAATTAAATTAACTCTTTTTCTTTTTAATTTTTACTATTTTTTAAATAAACTTAATATTTTATGTTTTTAACAAAAAACTATTTTTCAATTTAATATAATATTATTTTAAATAAATTTAATTTTTTAATACTTAAAATAAGAAATATATTAAAAAATCTTAAAGAAAGCAAAATAAAAAACATTAAAAAAAATAAAATATTAAAAGTTTTAAAATTTAATAATATAATATTATATATTAAAAATTTTAATTTTCAGTGTGAAAAAATGAATATTACAGAGAAAATATTATCTGAAAAAGTAGGACGTGAAGTTAATCCTGGTGAAATTATAGAATCAAATGTAGATCTTGTAATGTCTCATGATGGAACATCCCCTCCTGCTATAAAAACATTTGAAAAAGTAGCAGATAAAGTATGGGATCCTGAAAAAATAGCTATTGTATTTGATCATAATGTACCTGCTAATACAATAGGATCTGCAGAATTCCAAAAAATTACAAGAGATTTTATAAAAAAACAAGGAATTACACATCATTATATTAATGGTGAAGGTATTTGCCACCAAGTTCTTCCAGAACAAGGTTTAGTAGAACCAGGAAAATTAATTGTAGGGGCAGATTCACATACCTGTACTTATGGTGCTTTTGGAGCATTTTCAACAGGAATGGGTGCAACAGATATTGCAATGGTTTATGCTACTGGAAAAACATGGTTTATGGTTCCAGAAGCAATTAAAATAGAAGTTACAGGTAAATTAAATAATTTAACTTCAAAAGATATTATTCTTAATATTATAGGAAAAATTGGTATTGCAGGTGCAACCTATAAAACTGCAGAATTCTGTGGTGAAACTATAAACGAGCTAAATATTGCAAGTAGAATGACCATGACTAATATGGCAATTGAAATGGGTGCAAAAAATGGTATAATGGAACCTAATAAAGCAACTATTGAATATGTTTGTAAAAGAACTGGAAAAACAAAAGATCAATTAAACATAAAAAGATCAGATAAAGATGCAGAATATGCTAAAGAATATCATTTTGATATTGATGGTTTAGAAGAACAAATTTCATGTCCTAATGATGTAGATAATGTTAAAGGAATTAGTAAAGTTCAAGGTACAAGCATTGATCAAGCAGTAATTGGATCATGCACTAATGGAAGACTTGAAGATTTAAAAGTAGCTGCAGAAGTTCTTGAAGGACATAAAGTTCATGAAGATGTAAGGCTTATAATACTTCCAGCATCTCGTGAAATTTATCTTAATGCAATAAATAAAGGTTATATACAAACATTTGTAGATGCTGGTGGAATTGTTTGTAATCCTGGATGTGGACCATGTCTTGGTGCACATATGGGTGTTTTATGTGAAGGAGAAACTGCAATTTCAACAACAAATAGGAATTTTAAAGGAAGAATGGGAGATCCTAAATCTTCAGTATACCTTTCAAACCCTAAAGTAGTTGCAGCTTCTGCAATAAAAGGATTTATTGAAAAACCAGAAAATATATAATCCTTTCTCTTTTTTTATTTTAATTTTAAACAACAAGAAAAAACTATTTTTAAAGTGAAAATATGGAAAAAAAAGAAAATAATATAAATAAATGTTTAATTGACAAGATAAATTATCTTGAAAATAAATACAATAAAGAATTTTCAAATACACAAAAAATTCTATTAACAACAGATGGATCAATTACTGCAATACTTGATGTATTATATAATAAAATAAGCTTAAAAACAATAAACCAGAATCTTGAAAAAGCAAACGAAAAAGTTGCTAAACATTTTAATATTAAAGAAGGAGAATTAATCAATAATAGAGTTATTATAATGCATAAAAATAATCAACCATTGATTTTTGCAAAAAGTTACATTCTATTATCCAGAATAAGTAAAGAAATTAAAGATTCATTATTAGCTGAAGATATTCCAATTGGAAGAATTTTAAAAAATTATAAACTTGAAACTAGACGTGAAATTGGAGATATTCAAATATTAAAAGGAGATACAAATTTAAATAATATATATAAAACAAATGAAGAATTCCTATCCCGAGATTATGATATTATACATAATAATGAAAAATTCATGTGGATTCAGGAAATGTTTCCAATAAGTTATTTTACTAAAAAACAATTATAATAAAATATCAAAATTCTAATTTTAAAAATAAAAAAATAATTTAAGATTAGAAAATTAAAGATAATATAAAAAATTAATTAAATATAAAATAAGGTGAAAAAATGGGAGTAAATTTTAGAGACATTGCATCTCCAGAAAAAATTGAATTGAAAGATATAGAAGGAAGAACAATAGCAATAGATGCATATAACACAATTTACCAATTTCTATCAGGAATACGTCAAAAAGATGGAACACCTCTTAAAGATTCAGATGGAAACATAACCTCTCATTTAAGTGGCCTTTTATATAGAACATCCTCAATTATAGAAAAAGGAATTAAACCAATATATGTTTTTGATGGTAAACCTTCTGAATATAAAGCAGATACAATTAAAAAACGAAAAGAAGCTAAAAAGAAATCTGAAATAAAGATGAAAGAAGCAATAGCAGAAGGAGATGAAGAATTAGCACGCAAATATGCAATTCGTACCTCAAGAATGTCACCATATATTGTAGAAAGTTCTAAAGAATTACTTGATTATATGGGAATTCCATGTATACAAGCTTCAAGAGAAGGAGAAGCACAAGCATCTTATATGGTTCAACAAAAAGATGCATGGGGAGTTTCATCTCAAGATTACGATTGTTTACTCTTTGGAGCACCTAGAATCATTAGAAACCTTACATTAAGTGGAGGATTATCAAAATTAGAATATATGGAACTTAATAAAGTTTTAAAAAATCTTGATTTTACAAGGGAAAAATTAGTAGATTTAGCTCTTCTTGTAGGTACAGATTTCAATAATGGAGTTCATGGAATTGGTGTAAAAAGAGGTATTAAATTATTAAATGAAAAAAGTCTTGAAGAAATATTAAAAGATTTAGATCATGAACCAGAAACAGACATTGATATTTTAAGAAATATCTTCCTTAAACCTAATGTCAATAAAGATTATAAAATTAAATTCAAAGATTATGATAATGAAAAAATTATTGAATTTTTATGTGAAGAACATGGATTTGGAGAAGATAGAGTAAATAATGTGCTTAAAAACAAGATGAAAAATCTTAATGTTAGTCAAAAAAGTTTAGAAGATTGGTTCTAAACTTTTAAAATTCATATTAAAATTTAAAAAAAAAATAAAAAATTAAATTACTATAAATCTAAAAAATAAAAAATAGATAAAAATATAACTTATTTTTAAAATGGTGGAAAATCTTCTCCCCAAAGCATTTTAACAAATTTTTTTGCCATTTCAACTTGTTTTGAATAATATTTACTAATATTTATTGTAAAGTTTTCACGATTTGTAGATTTTGAGATTAATCTTAATAAATTCATATAACGAGAAATTGATTTATCTACATCAAAATTGAAATTTTTAACAGCAAAATCTATTTTTTCAGGATTATGAATACAAGGAATTTCCAATGTTTTACATATAGTTTCACGTGTAAAATATCTCATTCTAATAAGTGGAGAAACAGAACTTATTAAAATATAATCACCACAAGGAATTAAAGGAAGAACACCTTGAGTTTCAATTCTACTAAGATTAGTTAATCTTTCATAATGCTGTATATTATAACAGTGAAGCTCTGTATAAAAATCAGGTTTATATTTTTTAATTAAATTAATAATTTTTTGACCCATCTCAGATTCATAATACTTCTTATTAATAGTTGAAATATACGGACTACTATCAAAATTATAAAAATAAAACTGACCTTCAGATAAATCATCTACTTTTAAACGTTTAATTAATTTAATAGTAGTTTTACCTTCATTACCATGAACACCACCAATAAATAATTTAACAGGCCCATCACCATTATCAATATGTTTAAAATAGTCCATAATATCATCTAAGTTAAAAAAAAATATATAAATAAAAAAAAGAAAAAATATTTAAAAATACTTAAAAATATTTAAGTTCCAGCATGCCAATCTGACATATAATCTTTTTGAGTATTAGTAATTGAATCAATTTCAATTCCCATAGCTTTTAATTTTAATCTAGCTACAGTATCATCAATTGAATCTGGAGCTTTCATAACTCCTACTTTTAAATCTTTATCATTATCAAGAATATATTTAGCAGATAAAGCTTGTACTGCAAAACTCATATCCATAATTTCAGCAGGGTGACCTTGACCTCTTGCAGCAGCAAGATTAACTAATCTACCATCTGCTAAAAGATAGATTTTTCTTCCATCTTCCATAGTAAACATTTCAATACTTTCTCTTACAGTTTTAACAGATACTGCTTGAGCTTCTAAATCATCTCTATTAATTTCTACATTGAAATGTCCTGAATTACAAAGCATACATCCATCTTTCATATATTTGAAATCATCACCAGAAATAATATTAATATTACCAGTTACAGTGATAATAATATCAGATATTTTAACAGCTTCACGAATAGTCATTACTCTGAAACCATCCATTCTAGCTTCAAGAGCTCTAATAGGGTCAACTTCAGTAACAATAACATTAGCACCCATACCTCTTGCTCTACTAGCTACACCACGACCACACCAACCATAACCACATACAGTAAAATTTTTACCAGCGATTAACATGTTAGTTGTACCCATAATAGCATCTAAAGAAGATTGACCAGTACCATATCTATTATCAAATAAATATTTAGTATAAGCATCATTTACTGCAACAACTGGGAATTTTAAAGCATTATCTTTAGCCATAGCTTTTAACCTATGTACTCCAGTAGTAGTTTCTTCACAAGCACCTTTAATATTTGATAAAAGTTCTTGTCTTTCACTATGTAAATGCATAATCATATCTGCACCATCATCAATAATGATATCTGGTTTATGATCTAAAACATTATCAATAGCTTGATAATATTCTTCATCAGATTGACCTCTCCAACCATAAATATTTAAACCAAGAGCAGCAGCACCTGCAGCAGCATCATCATGAGTGGATAAAGGATTACAACCAGTCATTGCAACTTCTGCCCCACCAGCTTGCAAGGTTAAACCTAAATTAACTGTTTTAGGCTCAAGATGTAAACATGAACCAATAGTAATTCCTTCAAAAGGTTTTTCTTCTTCAAAAACTTTTTTAATATGTTCAAGAACAGGCATATGTTTTTGTACCCATTCAATTTTCATTATTCCATCATCTGCAAGAGACATATCTTTAACATTACTCATATAATCACGAAATAAGAATTTTTAACTACTTGATTGATATATCTAAATATCAATTCAAGAAAAACAATAGATTTAATATTAATATATTATATTTATATACATTTAAATTTTTAAAGATTACTAAAAAAATTAATAAATATCAAATAAAAATTTTTTAAAATGTAAAAAAATAATTAAAAAAAATAGTAAATCAAAGAAAAAACCTATTTAAAACACAAAGTATAAATATTAAAAAAACTAAAATAAGATAATATAATATTTAATATACTTTATTAATTTATTATGCCGGGGTGGCTCAGCTGGTTAGAGCGCACGGCTCATAGGGTTTTTTAGCTATGCTCTGACTGAATTCCTGGGATACCGTGAGGCCGCGGGTTCGAATCCCGCCCCCGGCATAAAAAAATCCCAGGAAATTTTTAAAACTTTTTTTATTAAACTTTTATAAAATTTATTAAAAACTAATTTTAAATTAATATAATTTTTAAATTAAATTATATAAAAAACTCATTTTAACAAACACAAGTAAAAATCCAATTTTAAATAAACTAAAAATATAAAAAACTCATTTTAAAATATTAATAAAATTATAAGTTAAGTCTTTAAGATAATAGTTAAATAAAAATAATATAATATTTTTTACTAAAACAATAAAATATTAAAGAAAATATCAT
>NZ_MRCT01000063.1 GCF_002208625.1 Methanobrevibacter sp. 87.7 | reverse complement strand
ATTAAAATAAATAATCAATTAGAATAAAATTAAATAAAAATTAAAAAATTTTTAGAAAAAATCTAGTAAAAACTTCTAAAAACTAAAAAATGTTTAGATATCTATATAAACATTTATATGATTAAAGAAATTAAACAATATACTATTTAATGAAATTAAATATATAATATTCTACTATATAATAAAAAAAATTTAAAAAATAATCAAAATACTAAAAAATACAATACCTAAGAATAAAAAAAAGAATATTAAAAAAAATAGAAAAAAAATAAAAAAAAGAATACTAAAAAATACTTATTTATAAAATAAAAAAATAAAATGAATTAAAAAAATTAATTTTCTAATTCAGAAAGTCTTTTAATCCTTTTAAGCATATCTGGGTGAGTTGAGAATAATTCCATGAAATTATTTCCAGTAGAAACTTTAACATTAGAATTTTTAAGTTGTCTTAACTCTTCAGCACCAATAACACCATCACCATTTAAATCTATTTGAGATAATTCAGTGATATCTTTTTCTGCATGAGAAACATCATTTAAGAAGAATGCTCTATTTCCTTCAAATTCTTTAATTTCTTTTTCTGGAGCTGAAGCTGCACCATATACAAGTTTATATAATGCTGAAGATAACCATTCTGGTTTGTTTCCAAGTTCTACACTACCCTGATCTGCATAATACTCTCTTATTCTTGAAACGAAAAGAACTAATAATTGACCTATGAAGTAGAAAACTAAACCAACAATACCAATTATAATTCCAAGACCATTATCATTATCATTAGAGTATAAGAAGCTAATTGCAGTATAATAACAAATCATTGGAATTACACTAATAATAGTATTAATAGCACAATCATAATGTTTAATATGTGACATTTCATGGCCTAAAACTGCTTTAAGTTCATCATGGTTTAAAACATTTAAAATACCAGTAGTAACAGCAATATGACCATCACGTCTAGTTCTACTATATGCGAATGCATTAGGAACAGACATATTACAAATACCTACAGTAGGTTTTGGAATACCAGCATTAGCAGCTAATTCTGCAACCATTTGATGTAATTCAGGTGCTTCAGATTCAGAAACACGTCTTACACCCATAGACCATTCAACAAGTTTAGGACCAGCTAAGAATTGTATAAATGTTATAACTAAGGATATCGCTAGCCATACCATTGGAGCCATATTTATGCCAATAATAGTACAAACTAATCCAACAATAAAATACAATATAACAAACATAAGAATTGAAGCTACTGCCATTCTTAGATGTAACTTCCATGTACCTTTCATTTTTACATCATCTCATATATTTATTAGATTTTAAAATTAGTATTATTATAAATTAATCATTTAAGAATATTTTAAGTAATTAATTTATAACTTAACTATTACATTTTAAATAATATTATATAATTAAACTATATAATTGTTTCTTTTTAATATCTATACTAAATTATTGATTAAATAAAAATTAAGAAAAGTAAAATTTAGTATATTATTTAAATATTTAAAACAAAACTAACCAGAATATCCAAAATACACAATAAAAAACATAAATATTTAAAACATAACTAACTAGAATCTTCAAATAAAAATGAAGTCATAGAAATAGAACCTAATTCACCTTTATCATTAAATATTATTAGTTTATCAGATGAAGATATTAAACCTAAAACATTTAATAATGGTATAAAATGTTCTGTAGTGGGTATTGCAAGATTATAATTTTCAATATTTTCATAATTTACAACTTTATCATAATCTCCATTTAAAATAGCATCTTTAATTTCATTATTAAATTTTTTTGCCCAATCGTAGGTATCATCTAATCTCCAATCTACCATAGTTAAATTATGTACAATATTACCACTAGCTAAGATTAATGCTCCTTCTTCTCTTAATGACCTTAATTTTTTACCTATTTCAAATTGTTTTTCAGATGATAAATTTACATTAACACTAATCATTACAACAGGAATATCTGCATCAGGATACATATTTGAAAGAACTGACCATACACCATGATCTATTCCCCAATCATTATTTTCTTCTGCAGAATCTCCAAGTAAATCAAGTACTCTTTTTGCATAATCAGGTGATCCTTTAGGTTCATAATGAACTTGATATAATTCATCAGGAAAACCATACATATCATTAATTTGTTTATTAAAATCTGCAGTTCTTACATATAAATCTTCTTTAAACCAATGTGCAGAAAATGCAATAATAACTTTAGGTTTTCCCAAATATTTACCTATTTTCTTCCATTCAGTCCTATATGGATTATCACCAATAGCATTTAATGAAGAACCATGTCCTACAAAAATAACTGGTTCTTTCTTAGTCATAATTTTAATCTCCTAATTATTTAGAAAAAAACAATATAAAACACAATATCAACAATTCAAAGACATTACTTACAAAAAACAATAAAAAAGAAAAAAAATATTATTTAACTGAAATTTAAGTAAAATTAAGATATTAAAAGTATAATAAAATACTTTTAAATTTTAATTAGAAACTAAATAAAGATGTTTGAACAGTATTATCTTTATCTTTTTCTTCTTTATCGGATTTTGAACCTTTGTTTTCTTTATATTTTTTACTAGACTTTGAATCTTTACCTTTAGTATTTTCAACAGTAGATTTAATATCTTCTTTAATATTTGATTCAGAATCATTATTAACTTCAGATTCTTTTATATCTAGATTAGTAGCATTTGAATCTTTAGATTCTTTTATATCCATATTAGTAGAATTAAAATCCTTAGATTTTTTTAAATTAGACTCTAATTTATTTTCTTTATAATCAATAATAGATTCCTCATCATCATCAGATTTAAAATCAACAGAATCAGACTCCAAACCTAAACCATCATCAGATTTAAAATCAATAATAGATTCTTCATCATTAGTTTTAAAATCAACAGTTTCTTCAGAAGAATTTAAATTAGAACTAAAAGCATTTTTCATTTCTGCTCTTTCTTTAGCACGTCTTTCTGCTCTTTCTTTATCCATTTTTTCAATGAATTTTTTAGGAATTTTCTTTTTCCTAAATCTTTTAATCTCTTTATCATCTAATTCTAAGAATGAAGAGATTTCATAAGCTGTTTTATCATCTTGGAACATTATTTCAAAGTATGGAAACATTGTATATGCTGTTTTTAGAGAAACATGCATTTTAGCTTCCATTTTTTCAGCTATTGAATCTCTAAGGTTTCTTTTTCCTCTATATTTTGCCATTTTAGTAAATGATTGAGGATATGTAACTCTTGTAAATTTACGATATTTTTCATCTTTAGATAAAGCTACTCCAAGACCCATAAATTGTGTTGCATATTTCCAGTAACCATAATTTCTACTTTGTCTTGTACGTCCAAAGAAAATATCTGCTTTAGAAATATAATCATAAGCTTTTTTAATTTCATTTGGTTTTTTATACTCACGTGGTATATTCTCTGCAATATATTCCATTACAAGTGTTGGTTCTTCATCAAGATATAATGCATCTCTTATATGATTATAATTTTTACTTTTAAGAACTGTTGTTACTGCATCAAATATTGTTGCTTTATCATTTTTCTGAGAAATAGAATTTAAATCTTCAGGATTTAATTTTCTAGATTCTTCAGTTAATGCTTGAAGACTATTAATAGCTGAACGCATATCACCATTAGACCGTTTAGCAAGAGTATTTAATGTTTCTTTATCTGCTTCTATTCCCTCTTTTTTACAGATTGATTCAAGATTTGTTCTAATACTAGGTGATCTAACTTTACCCATTTTTATAACAGTTACTTTTTTCCTAATTGTTGTAAGCCTTTTTGAGTATAAATCATTAGCCATCATTACTATTGGATGTTTAGATTCTTCAATGATTTTATTTATAGCTCTTGTTCCTCCCCTATCATCATTTCCAGTAATACCATCAATTTCATCAAGAATAATGAGTTTTGGATTATCTGAAAATAAAGAGTAAGTAGTAGTAGATTCTCCAATAGTATTCATTAATATATCATAGGAACGTTTATCACTAGCATTTAACTCTATATATTCACCAAATTCATGACCAATAATCTGTGCAAAGGTAGTTTTTCCAACTCCTGGAGGACCAACAAGAAGTAAACATTGTTGAGGATTACCTTTTTTCCATTCCTCAATCCATTGTTTAATTAATTTTTTTTCTTTAGCATAACCTTTAATTTCTTTAAAGGTTTTAGGCCTATATTTATCTGTCCATTGCATATTTATTCCCTTTAAATAATTTTAAAAAGATTTCAATTTAAAAATCTTAATAAGGTCTTAATTAATAAATCCTAAAAAGATTTTAAACTAATAATTTTAAATAAAATAACAATTTAACTTCTTTAAATATCTTAATACGTTTAATCATTATAGAAATTTAACTCCTTTAAAGACTTTAATAAGGTTAAAAATCATAAAAATTAACTCCTTTAAAAATATTAATAGTTAATTATTATTTAAATTAAAAATTCATATTAATCATAAGAATTTAGCAAGAAGAGCTTCAAGTTGTATTCTTGGATTAGACCCTTCACGTATTCTGAAATCAGTTTCAGCTATATCATTTACTAATTGAATATAAACAGAACTATCCATTTTACCATCAGTAACTCTTTTTGTAACATCTTGATAAATCTGTGTAACCATATCTTCTCCACTAGTTCCTTGAAGAATCATAGTTTCACGAAGTAAATCTCTTGATTTCATAAAATCTCCAGTCATTGCTGCAGTAATCATATTATGAACATCTTGAGGTTTTGATTTAGAAATTACACCATAAACGGAATCTTCAGTAATTTCTTCACCTTCTGTTGCAGCAGATTGTAATACATTTACAGATTTACGCATATCTCCTTCTGCAAAGTATACAATAGTATCAAGTCCTTCATCAGTATAATTATATCCTTCTTGTTCACAGATATATGCAAGACGTTTTTTAATATCTTCACTTTTAACTGGTGCAAATCTAAATATTGCACATCTTGATTGAATAGGATCAATAATTTTAGATGGATAATTACATGATAAGATAAAAGATGCAGTTTTAGTATACATTTCCATCTCACGTCTTAAAGCATGTTGAGCATCTTTAGTCATATTATCTACTTCATCTAAGAATATAATCCTAAATGGAGCACCTACTGGTTTTAATCTACAGAAATTTTTAATATTATTTCTTACAGTATCAATACCTCTTGCATCAGATGCATTTAATTCTAAAAAGTTTTGTTTCCAATATTCACCTAAAACAGATTTAGCTAAAGCTAAAGCTGTAGTGGTTTTACCTACACCTGCAGGACCTGAAAACATAAGGTTAGGCATATTTCCTTCATTTTTATAATTTTTTAAACGTTTAATAATTTGTTCTTGACCTACTACTTCATCTAAGGTCTGTGGTCTATATTTTTCTACCCAAGGTCCTATCATCTTTTCACCATAATATTTTTAAAAATAAAATTTATATTAGTTATAATTATATTTTTTATAATATTTATATTGTTTTTAGTCTAAAAAAGAATAAATTTAAATTTAATATAAATCAATTAAAATAAGATTAAGTAATTAAAAACTAAATAAAAACTAAAATAATAGAAAATATTTAATAAAATTAGAAATACTTGAAAATAATTAATTAAAAATTAAAAAAAGAATAATACTAAAAACTAAAAAAAACTAATAAAAACTAAAAAACAATAATCATAATAAAAAAAACTAAAAAAATTTAAAAACAACACTAATAAAAAAAATAAAAATAAATAGGATAAAAAATCCTATTTAATAAAAGTGTTTAAATAGCTAAAATCTATTTAACTGGATATAAATTATAATTTAAAGTTCTTGCTTTAATATCATTGAAATTATCATCAACAAGAAGTTCACCATCTTTAAATACAGTTTTTAAAACATCTTCACCAGGAGCATCAATTGGAACTGTTTTAAAATTTTGACCATCTGCTAATAATTTAAATCTTCCTTTTTTAGATTTTTTACTATTATCTAATGGTTTTTTAAATATATCAAACCATTTACCATTTCTATATTGAGCAGAACATTTAAATGCTGTTCTTTGAGTATCACGAGTTACATTAGAATGTAATCCTCCACCCATACCAAAGAGTATGTTTTCTGCTGCCCAGTTATGAGCTTTAATACCAAATAGAACATCACGTATTTTATGGTAATTTAAACCATCACCCCATAAAACACCAATATTAGCATTAAATACTTTATATCCTGCATCATTGAAATGTGTACCAAATCCTTCTTCAATAAGTTCAAGACAATCAATTGTAGTAGATACTGGTTCTCCACTATCTGGACGGAAAACGATTTTATTTCCTTCAGCTCTGTTTAAGAATTTTTTAATTTCACTATTAAGTTCATATCCATCAAAGCAAGCATTTTTTAAAAAGTTTTTATAATCATAACTATCAATTACTACTGATAATATACCATCATGTGCACTTTGAACTACATTTATTGCTTGATCTAATTCTCCATCTGGTCCTTGTGCTGTCATTACACTATGTTCTGTAGCTTGAACTGAGAAACCTTCAACTTCAGGAGTATTATAATAATTTGGTGGAACTAATGTATCAGTTCCAGAGAAGCTAAGTAAATGAGCAGAACTACAGAGTTTAGCAGATTCAGTAGAACTTGCTCCACGATATCCGAAATCATGTAACATAAATGGAAGATTATCTTTTTTAGATCCTGTTACATCAAGATAGAAATTACATAATTTACATCCAGTCATCATAGTTAAAGATACCTTCTCCAAGATGAACTTTCATAATATCATTTGCTTCTTCTACTTTCTCTTCAGTTACAACACTTCCAACTAAATATTTTTTAAGAATATATTGTAATCCATAGAAGATTGTTTTGTTAAATTCAGCACCAGTCCTATTTTCAAGATATGAATAAATTTTTTCAGTACCTTTTGGATAAAAGTAATGATGTGTAATTTTATAACTATCTGTTAATAAACATATATTATTTTCTATCATATAATTCACCTATAATATAGATTAAATCATTTTTATTAATAAACACATTTTTGAATATTATATAAGTTTAAATACTTAATAAACCATTTGATTATAAAATTTAAACTATTCTAATTAAACATAAATTTAAATACTTAATAAATCATTTGATTATAAAATTTAAACTATTCTAATTAAACATAAAAATTAAAAATTTATAAAAAATTTAAGTACGACCAGGTAATGAACCACCATTAGCTTCTTGATCTGAATCATAAGAAGATCCGATTAATTTTCCAGATTCTGAATCATATTGACGGAAATTACCATCAGAATATCTTACTTCATCAAAATAGCCATGACCTTCTTGAGCATTATAATATCTTTTTTTACTTACAACACTTGGTCCATTATCACTAGAATTTGAATCAAGACTTGAATCATCTTTAACTGTAGAATCATTCGTTGAATTATTACTACTGTTATTAATGTTTAAATAGGTTACAGTACTAATCATATGGGTTAATATTTCTTTATTTTTAGTAATAATTAAAATATTATCATGTGTATTATCATTTCCAAGAACAGCGATATAATATTTAGTATTATCATTATACCATACTGTTTGGTTTAATATTGATTCTTCTTTTCCACCATTTTTATATGATTCTCTTATTGATGCAAAACTCATACCATTAGTTAACATAGATGATAAACTATCATCATTTTTACTATTATAGTATATTACACGAACATCATTTTGAGTATCATTTAATACTGTAATATTATTAGCAATTGTTGAATTAGTCATATTACCTGATACAGGAATCTCCAATTCACAAGTACTTGATAAATAAACATTTTTATATTCAATATCTGTACTTGAAAAATAATATATGCCGTTAAAATAGCTATGATTACTACGATTAAAACTATTAAAATAGTAATCTTATTTTTCTTTTCCATATTCACCCCTCTAAATATTGAATACTTATATCTAATAATTACTTATTAATATACTTAACTATTTTATAGTCTATTTAAAAGTTAAAACTTTATAATTTAATAAAATTAGATTATACGAATATGATTAAAATTAGCTATTAAATATTTAATATAAAATAATATGAAGCTAAATAGAAGATTGATAATTAAAATTTAATTAAATAAATAGCTATAAAAAAATAATTAAATAAGAATATTTTAAAATTAAATAGCTAAAAATAAGTAAAAAATAGCTAAAAATACACAAAAACTAATAGCTAAAAAAAGAAATAAAATTCATTTAAAAATGAATTTTTAAAATAAAACTATTTTTTAATTGTAATTGGAATATTCCATCTTAAAGAGTTGTAATTTTTATTACTTGAATATAATGTAATTACAAAACTGTTTTTACCAATTTTTAAATTACTAGTTGGATAATTTATTAATCCTTTAGAATTGGTTTTATACCATTTATAATTTTTAAAGGAATTAATACCAATAGTTACCTTATATGCAGATAATGGTTTATTTTTATATGATAATCCTATAACAACAGTTTTACCTTTTTTTATAGAATATTTTAATACAGGAGTATTATTAACAAGTGAATATTCCATATCTACATTTTTAAAGTAAAGTGAAGGATTTGCTTTAATAATCTTTATTGAAGATTTTTTACTTAAAGATACACCTGCAGTATTTATTTTAGATGTAATTGCATAAGTACCAACACCTAAATTAATATTAAATGTTGCAATTCCTTTACTATTAGTAATTCTTGAATAGGTTTTACCTTTTATTGTAAAGAATACTTTTATACCAGAAATTGGATTATTTTTATATAATACTTTAGCAGTATATGCTGCATCTAAATAGTTTTTAGTTAATTTTGATACAACAAGTGATGTTTTAGATTTAATCCATTTATTTACAATAACATTAGATGAATTAGATACATTATATCCATAAACATTACTATTTACTGTAAATTTATATTTTCCTGGATTTAAATTTACAGTTAAGTATCCTATACCTTGATTATTTGTTTTTACATTATATTTTACATTTAAAAGACTAATTACTACATTAGTATTAGTAATTGGAATATTATCATATAATAATTTAACACTATACTTTTTACTGTCTCTAAAATCTTTATTAAGATCTGATACTATAATGTGAATTAATGATTTATTAACTACAACATTAACTGTAGAGTTTACAGAAATAGAAGTTCTAGGAATATATGTATAAATATTATATTTTCCTGGATTTAATTCAATAGGTATTGATGCTTCACCATTCTCATCTGTAGTAGCTGTATAGTTACGACCTAATATATTAAATATAACTGTATGATTAGCTAAAGCTTTACCATTTGAATATACTTTTCCAGTGAGCTTAGATTTATCAGTATAATAGACAGTTATATTATCAACACTTAAATCAATTGAATCTACAATGAAGTTATATTTTGTAGAATTTGATTTTAGATAAGTAATATTTCCAAACTTACCACCATTATAAACAATTGTAATATTATAGATACCTGGATTTTTAGGTGTCCATATAAATGAATTATTATTTATATTTGCAGTATGGGAAATTGTTCTATTATTTCCAATAACATATATTGTTGCATTACCAAGATTAATTAATTTACCATCTGAACTAATACTTGTATTAATATATACTTGATTACCTACTAAAGAGGAATCATTTACAATTATTTCAGTATTAGTATTATATTCTAAATTATTATCAGATAATTTATTATCTAAATTATTACTAGATACTGGATAATCAGTAGATACATCACTATCTGTATTATTAGATACTTGATAATTAGTAGATAGATTACTATTAGAAGATATCTGATAATTAGTAGATAATTCATTATCTAAATTACTTGATAATTGACTATTATTAGCTACCATAGATGAATCTACAGCAGATACATTAGTAAGACAGACAATTACAATTATAAATAAACCTAAAAGGATGAATTTATTATAATTTTTCATTGTATCCCAAATTTCTTTTAAAAAAGTTAAAATCATTGATTTTAACAGGATTATTAATATTTAATTTATTATATTATAAATTAAATTTCAATAAATTATATTAAGAGAATAAATAGCTTAAACTCAATACAATAGTTATAAATTCACATTAACTTAGTACATAGCTATAAATCCCTATTAACTTAGTACAATAGAAAACTAAATAGCTATAAATTCACATTAACTTAGTACAATAGAAATTAATACTAAATTATTAAAATTTAATTAATTATATTGAAATTAAATATTAACTTTTAAAATAATTGCTAAAAAATTAACAATTATATAATTATATGATTATATAAGATATATAAGTTTTATTAAAAAAAGTATAAAAAAATTAAAATTAAAATAAATAATGTATATA
>NZ_MRCT01000062.1 GCF_002208625.1 Methanobrevibacter sp. 87.7 | reverse complement strand
GTATTTTTTAGTTATTTTTTGTTTATTTTTGGCTGTTTTTACTATATTTGAATTATATTTGTTTTTAACTTATTTTTTTATTTTAATTTTTATTGTTTTTTAGTATTTTCTTATAATTTTTTTGTTTATTCTTTAATTTAGAATTAAAATGTTTATTTAAATTTTTTTATTAAATTTTATTTAATACTATAAAAATTTATTAATATGTTTTGTTAATAATTACTAATGTATACAAATTAGAAAATTTAAGTTTTAATATAATTTTTTTAATTATTCATTAATTTTTATGTTATATTTACTTTAGAATTTTTAATTTTAGGTTGTGAATTTTAATGGAATTGATAATAGCAAAATTCGGAGGAACTTCGGTAGGAAATGGGGCTAGAATTAAAAAAGCTGCCCAATCTGTAGTTAATGAGTTTATGAAAGGAAATCAAGTAGTTGTTGTAGTATCTGCTATTAATAAGACTACTGATGATTTAATTGAAGTTGCAGATGATGCTATTGGTGATAATATTTCACCTCAACAAATGGCTCAAATTTTATCTATGGGTGAAATGACTAGCACTCGTGTTTTTGCATCTACAATAGAATCATTAGGTGTAAAGAGTACTTTTGTAGATCCATATAGTGAAAACTGGCCAATTATAACTGATAATAATTCTTTAGATGCTAAAATTAATTTTAAGGCTTCTGAATTCCAGTCTAAAAAAATTAGGGAACTTTTAGATCAAGGGGTTATTCCTGTTGTTTGTGGTTTTTTAGGAAGAGGTCCAAATAATGAAATCACTACTATTGGTAGAGGTGGAAGTGATGTTACTGCTTTCTTCTTAGGTCATGCACTTAAAGCTAGTGAAGTTGTAATTGTTACTGATGTAGATGGTGTAATGAGTACAGACCCTAGGAAAATTGCAGAAGCTGAAAAATTAGATGAAATTTCAGTTGAAGAAATGAGAGATATTGCAGTTCATGGAGCACAAGTTTTACATCCAAATGCATTAAAATTTAAAGATCCTATGATTAAAGCTAAAATTATTAGTTTTGAGAAAGGTGATTTATCTGATAAAGGTACTGAAATTATTGGTCCTTTTGAAGATAATTTATTAAAATCTGCAGTATTATATCCTGAAGAATTATCTATTATTGCTGTTGTTGGGGAACATATGATAGAATCTAAAGGATTACTTGCTCAACTTACAAATATTCTTGCAGAAAATGATATTAACATATATGGCATATCTGCTGGTGAAAATTCTATAACTGTATTTGTAACTAAAAAAGATTCTGATAGAGCTTATCATTTATTACATAGATTAGTTGTTAATACAGATATTCTTAGTTCACTTTCTATTGGTAAAGATATTGCTATGATTACTGTTGTAAGTCCTGAATTTACTGTTGAAACTCCTGGAATTATTTCAGATATTATTCGACCTTTACGTAAAAATAATATTAATATTGTAGAAATTTCATCTTCACAAACAGCAATTATTATATTTGTTGAATGGAAAAATGGTAAAAGAGCTCTTGAACTTATTAAGGAGGTTTTAAATTGAGTTTTGAAGGAACCGCTGTTGCAATGTTAACTCCTTTTACATCTGATAATAAAATTGATGAAGAAGGATTTAGAGAAAATATTGATTTTTTAATTGAGAAAGGAGTAGATGGTTTACTTGTTGCTGGAACTACTGGTGAATCTGCGACTCTTACACATGAAGAACATAGAGAATTAGTTGAAATTTTAATTGATCAAGCAAATGGTAAAGTAGCTACTATTGCTGGTGCAGGTAGTAATTCTACAGATGAAGCATTAGGTTTAACAAAATTTTCAGAAGATGCAGGTGCTGATTATGTACTTGTAATTACTCCATATTATAATAAACCACAACAACATGGTCTTGTAGAACATTATAAATATATTAATGATCATTCTGATATTCCTATAATTGCTTATAATGTTCCTTCACGTACTGGTATTGATATGGCTTCTGAAACTATTTGTGAACTTGCTAAATTAGATAATGTTACTGATTTAAAAGAAGCTAATCCTAGTCTTGATAAAACTAATAAAACATTTTCATTACTTAAAGAGAATGATCTTCAAGATGATATTACTATTTTATCTGGTAATGATGGTCTTACTCTTCCTTTAATGTCAATTGGTGCTAAAGGAGTAGTAAGTGCTTCAGCTAATGTTGACCCTGTAAGAATGGTTAAAATGGTTGATTCTATTTTAGATGGTGATTTTGATACTGCTAAAGATCTTCATTATCAAATGTTACCTTTAATTGATGCATTGTTTATTGAAACAAGTCCAGCACCAGTTAAAGCAGCATATAAAATGATGAACAGACCTGCAGGACCTTTAAGATTACCTCTTGCACCTATTAAAGAAGATTCAAGAAAAGTTTTAGAGAATGTTCTTAAAAATGATGGATTTATTTAATTAAAATTTATTTTTAATTTTTTATTTTATTTTTAAATTTTTATAATATTTTTATTAATTTATATTAAACTTAAATTAAAAAGGAGATTATTAAACATGATTAAAGTTGCTGTTACTGGAGCTGCTGGAAGAATGGGTTCTGGTATTGTTAAAAGAATTACTGAACAAGATGATATGGAAGTAGTTGCTGCTATTGAGATTCCAAATACACCTCTTGAAGGTAAAGATATTGGTGTTCAAGTAGGTATTGATGAATTAGGTGTACCTATTACTGGTTCTGAAAATCTTGAAAAAACTTTAAAAGAAACTAAACCTGATGTTTTAGTAGATTTTACTATTGTTAATGCTGCAGCTCAAACCATTCAAACTGCTACTAAATGTGGAGTAAATATTGTTGTTGGTACTACTGGTTTTAGTCCAGAACAAGTTGAAGCTAATACTAAAGCTGTTGAAGATAATAATGTTAAAGCTGTTATTACTTCTAATTTCTCTATTGGAGTAAATGTATTTTTACAACTTATTAAAGATTTAACTCCAATTTTAAGTGATTATGATATTGAAATTATTGAAGCTCATCATAATCAAAAAGAAGATGCTCCTTCAGGAACTGCTGTAACTGCACTTGAAAATATTACAGAAGCATTAGGTAGAGATCCTAATGATGTAGCTGTATATGGAAGACATGGTCATGTTGGAAAAAGAACTAAACAAGAAATTGGAGTACATTCTATACGTGGTGGAGATATAGTTGGAGACCATACTGTACTTTATGTTGGTGATGGTGAAAGATTAGAAATTAAACATATGGCACATAAAAGAGCAGTTTTTATTGCTGGAGTAATTCGTGCTATTAGATACATACCTAATGCTGAAAAAGGTAAAATATCTTCTATGTCCGATGTTTTAGGATTTAATTAGGTACTTTCTAATTTAAATTATTATTAAAAGATTTTTATTATTTTATTATCTTTTATTATATTTTTTTAGGGATTTTTTGTTCTTATTAAAGTATTTTTTTAAGAAGATTTTGTCTATTATATTTTTTAGGGATTTTTTGTTCTTATTAAGGTATTTTTTTAAGAAGATTTTATCTTTTATTATATTTTTTTATTTTAATAAATATTTGAGTTGATTAAATGGTAAATGTAGGTATTCTTGGTGCTACTGGAATGGTAGGACAAAGATTTATTCAAATTTTGGATAAACATCCTGATTTTGAAATCACAGCACTTGCTGCTTCTTCAAGATCTGCAGGTAAAACTTATGAGGATGCAACAACTTGGTATTTAGATGAATCTATGCCAGAATCAGTTAAAGACATTGAAGTGTGTGAGACTAGTCCTGAAGCAATGTCTAATGATGTTGAAATTTTATTTTCATCACTTCCAACTGATTTCGCTGCTAAAGTTGAACCTCAATTTGCACAAGATTATATTGTAGCATCTAATGCTAGTGCAATGCGTATGGTTCCTGATGTACCTCTTGTTATTCCTGAAGTTAACCCTGAAGCTTTAGATTTAATTGAAGTACAACAAAAAAATAGAGGTGGGGATGGTTTTATTGTAACTAATCCTAATTGTTCAACAATTGCATTAACTTTAACTTTAAAACCAATATATGATAAATACAATATTAATAAAGTTTATGTTTCTACTATGCAAGCAATTTCTGGTGCAGGTTATAATGGTGTTCCTTCTATGGCAATAGTTGATAATGTTATTCCATATATTGGTAATGAAGAAGAAAAAATGGAAACTGAAACATTAAAACTTTTAGGAAGCTTCGATGGTAAAGAAATTAAAGATGCTGATTTTAGTTTATCTGCTTCTTGTCATAGGGTTGGAGTTGTAGATGGACATACTGAGGCTGTTTTTGTCGAACTTGATAAAGATGAACCTATTGATGAGATTAAACAAACAATGGCTAATTTTAAAGCTTTACCTCAAGAATTAGGTTTATATTCAGCACCTAAAAATCCAGTTATTGTTAAAGAAGAATCTGATCGTCCTCAACCTAGATTAGATAGAGGAGCAGAAAATGGAATGGCTGTTACTGTTGGTCGTGTTAGAAAAGACAATGTTATGGATAATAGTTTTAAATATGTTCTTGTAGGTCATAATACTATCCGTGGTGCAGCTGGTGCTTCAGTATTAAATGCTGAACTTATTAATGCAAAATTCCTCTAATTTAATATTATTATTTTCTTCTTTTTTTCTTAAATTTTTCTATTTTACTTATTCTTTATTAGTTTTTCTTAGTTTTTTGTAATTAACTTTAAATATAATTAAAATAAATAATATTAATAGTTAATTCTATAAAAGTGATATATGTTATTATTATAATATTGTTTTAAAATTTTAGTTTATAATTCTTGAATAAATTTTAAAATTATAATTAATTTCACTATATTAGAACTTTTATTATCTATAGGTTTTTTAAATTTTTATTAAAATTTAAAGTTTTTTAAATAAGGTTTTTTGGGTATTAAAATGGCTTTTACGAATGATGAGACTGAAACATTACAAGCATTAGTTAGATCTTGTCTATTAGAGATAAATAGGTTAAAAACAGATTTAGCTGCAGCTGAAAAAGAACGTGTCGATTTAGAAAATGATAAAGTTCGAATTGCACATGATGAGACTATCAATAGATTAAATGCACAGTTATCTCAAAAAGATAATGAGTTTGCTATTTATAAAAATGATGTTCAAGATAAATTTGATGATTTAAGATCACAGCTTTTTGAAAAAACTGAGGAATTAAATGTTAAAAATAAAATCATCATGGATAATGAGAATCTTATTAGTAATCAGGATGAAAAAATTCGTAAATTAAGTGATTTTGATGCTAATATTAAATCAGTTAGAACTGCTATTGAAGATGATATTTCCTCAATTAAATCTTCTCTTGAAGAAGTTTTAAATGGTTTCAAAGAAGGCGAAGAATTAACTGATGAAAAAATTAAAGAAAAATCTGATATTATAGACCAAAAAAATTCTGAAATCAAATCATTATCCAAAAACATTGAAGAATATAAAATTCAAGTCTTAAACCTTCAAAACCAAATTGACTCTAAAGATAATTTCATTGAATTAAATGATAAATTATCAATTGCTAATCATAGATTAAAAGAAAAAGAAGCAGAATTAAACGATTATAAAGAAGATTCTGTCCTAAAAACCGATTATGATGAATTAATTAAAAAAGTCAATAACCTTAATGATTTAATAAAATCTAAAGATGAAATTATTTTAGGTTTAAAAGATTCTAATAGTAAAATTCAAAGTATTCAAAATGAATTAGATCATACAAAAGAATTACTTGATTCTAAAACTCATGAATTAGAAACTATGAATAATAACATGTTTTCTTCAGAAGATTATATGAATTTAAAAGCTGAAGTTAACTCATTAAATACAGTTTTAAGTTCTAAAGAATCTGAACTTCAATCTTTAAAAGAAAATTCCATATCAAAAAATGATTATGATTCTTTAAAAGAAAAATATGATGAATTAGAAGAGAATTATGTTCCTAAATCATCTTATGAGGAATTAGGTAATGAATTGCAAGTTATTCGTGATGGTACTGTTGATAAAGATAAATATGAAAAAATATTAAAAGATTTTGAAAATTATAAAAAAGTTGCAATACCTCATGAAAAATATGAAAATCTTCAAAATGAATTATCTCATTTAAAAGATTCTTCTGTTTCAAAAGAAGATTATACAAATATTGAACTTGAGTTATCTAATATTAAAAATTCTTCTTCTGAAAAAATCCAAAAGTTAGAAAATGAATTAAATAATATTAAATTAAATTCAGTTTCTAAAGAAGAATATGATAGGGTTAAATCAGAACTTGATTCTACTAAAGAAAGAGTTTTAAATAAAGATAATGAAATTGCATCTGTTAAAAATAGTACAATTGCTAAAGATGATTTCAATAAAATTCAAAATGAACTCAATCAAGTTAAAAGAACTTTATCTGATAAAAATAAACTTATTGAAAAATTCAGTAAAACTACTGTGGATAAATCAGAATATAATAAATTAGTTAAAGAGGTATCTCTTAAAGATCAAAAAATTGATCGTCTTGAAAAAATTAAAGATTTATTTACTGAACTTGAAGCTAAAAATAATGCTGATAGTGAAAAAGTTGAAAAACTTCAAAATAAAATTAAAGATATTGAATCTGGTAGTAATGATGAATTAATTAAAGAAAATGAATCTCTTAAAGAGGAAATTCAATCTAAAGATGAAGATATTGAAAGACTTAAAGAAATTGAAACTTTATATCATAAATTAATTATTCCTCCTAAAAATGATTTAACTTCTTTCCAATCACAAGTATTTAATTTAATACCTGATGAACCATCAACTGCTGAAGAAATTCATGAATATATTAAAAGAGTAGCTTTTGATAAGATTTCTCTTAAAAGTATTGAAAATATATTGAAAAAATTAATTAGAAAAGGTTATATGAAATCTGAGGAAGATGGAGATAAAGTATTATATACTAAAATAGTAGATGATATTACTACTGATGATTCCTAGAAATAATTATTTTTCTTTACTTTTTTATTTATAAACTAATTTTTTCATTATTTTTATTTTTTAAGCTTCATCTCAATATATATTTTCTACTAAATATTTAATAATTAATTTTTAAGATCATATATTATCTAATTTTTTAAAGTTAATAAAATCTATTTTTTGTTTTTGTAATTTTTATAAAAAAAGAGGTATTTTAATTTTTTATTAAACTTTTTAAAAATTAATTTCAGAATAAATATTTTTTTAATTAATTAAATTATATAAAAATAGCATAATTATAAATAGTTATTATTTTAAGAAGATTTTCTTAAAATTAATTTAAACTATTATAATTTATTAAAAAGAATAAATAACATTATGTTGTTTATTGGAAAAATAAAATATTTTTCTTAAAATAATAATAAGTAATTTCATAAATTTTGATTATTTAAATTATTATTAAATTTAAATTATATGTAATGCTTCTAACATTGATTGTAATCCTAAAATAAAGATTGCTAAACCACCAATAAATTCAATTGCATCTGCGTGTTTAATAGCAGCAGCAGTACCATAATTTCCAATGAGTAACCACATAATTACGAAAATTAAACTTAATCCACCTAAAATAATTGGATTAACTCCTGCAGTAACTCCTTGTGAAGCTAATACTAAGTTTTCAATGTTTCCAAAGATTATTAAACCTAAAAATGGGGTAATTTCTTTCATTGACATTTTAACACTCCTATTCTTTTTTATCTCCAATTACATGGGTTGCTTGAAGCATAGATTGTAATCCTAAAATAAAGATTGCTAAACCACCTATGAAATCAATTGCGTCTGCATATTTAATAGCAGCAGAAGTAGCAATGGTACCTATTAATAACCATATAATAACAGCAATAATACTTATTATACTAAGTTTTTTAACATCTGCACCAGCAACTACACCTTGAGATGCTAGAATTAAGTTTTCAATGTTTCCAAAGATTAATAATCCAAGGAATGGTATATATGCACTTAAATCAAACATTTTACTCATCATCCTATATATTATAATTATTTTTTTTAGATGAAAATAATTTTATTAATATATTTTTATTACTCTATTTTAGAGTAAATAATATTAAAAAGGAATTGGACCTTTTTAAAATCACCAGATTAATATTTATTTAATTTTATTATTCTAATTAAATATTTATACCATAATTCTATTTTAAAATAATATAAATTGAATATAAATAAATATTTTCTATTTACGACTTAAGTATATAACTTTATTATATTTAAAGTTTGTTATAAATTATGTATATGATTTATACAATTGTTTGTTTTTTGTTTTAAAATTTATTAGTTTTTAATTATTTTAATAAAATTTTAGTATTTTATTTTCTTTAATTTTAAAATTTTAAATAATTTAATAATTTTATTTTAATTTTTAAGCGTTTTTATATATTTAATATATTTTCTATTTTTTTCATATTTTATTGAAACTTTTTTTCAAATTGTATTGTTTTTTTATTAAAATATTTTTTTCTTTAAGTTTTACTATTGAAAATAGAAAACTTTATATATTAATAAAGATAATAGTATAATGTTGTATGAAATTAGTACAATGAATTATGCGGTGTTAGTCCAGCCTGGTTTAAGACTCTAGCCTGCCACGTTAGAGACCCGGGTTCAAATCCCGGACGCCGCATTGCATCCGTGGTATAGTCTGGTTATTACTTTGGCCTTCCAAGCCAAAAACCCGGGTTCGAATCCCGGCGGTTGCATATTTTTTCTGATTTTATTTTTATATTTTTTTTATTTAATTCAATTTATTTTATTAATTTTAAATCTATATACTAATTTTTTCGTGTTTATATTTTATATAAAATTTAAATTTAAATTAATTGAATTTTTAATTATTAAATTATTATATTTATATAAAATTGATCTAATTTGTTTTTATATAGGATTTAGTATTTTTTTAATTAGAAATAATTTATAAAAATAGTTTTTAATTTATTTAAATAATTTAATTTTAAAAAAAAGTATTTAAATATGCAATTAAATTGCATATTAATTTTGTTTTACTGTTTTTTTACCTGGAAGTATAGTAACAATAATTGGACATACTACAAGTATTATTGCAATTATTCCTTCAACAAGTGCAGATATTAAATTACTACTTGTTATTAATCCATATACTCCATTTGCCCATAAACTTATGAAGATTAATGGTATTGCATATTTAATAAGATATGTCCACCATATTCCTAAATTATGTTTTGAATAATTTTTATTTAGGATAGCTAATATTTTATTAGTATTATATAACCATCCAAATGTTATACATTCTAATATAATTCCAAATAATACTGCGAATTCATTAAGGAATGAATCAGCTATAGTTAATAAATAACTTCCTGTTTTTGTTGCATATACTATGGATATTGCAAATCCAATAATACAAAGTACAGTTACAACTTTTTGTCTTTTTATACCAAATTTATTGCTTATACCATAAGATTTAGGTTCAAGTAATGATATTGTTGTTGTAACTCCCGCAAAAAATACACATAAGAAGAATATTGGTCCTAATATATATGCAAAGTCGCCCATTACATTAAATATTGTTGGAAGTGCTATGAATATAAGTCCTGATCCTTGAGTTACTAAACTATTAAGTGCTTGACCTTGATTTAATGACATGAATCCAAGAATTGAAAATATACCTATTGCTGCAAAAAGTTCAAATCCACAGTTTGCAATAGTTACTATTATACCATTTTTAATAAGATTTGTATCTTCTGGAAGATAACTTGTATAAGTTGATGCAACTCCCCATCCTAAACTTAAGGAAAATAGGATTTGTCCTGCAGCTGCAAGCCAAATTTTAGGATCTGTTAATGCTGTCCAATTTGGTGTAAATAATGCTGTATATCCAATTTTTGCACCAGGTAAATTAAGTCCATAAAATACTACTATTGCCATCATTATGATTAAGGAAGGAATTAATATTTGACTATATTTTCCAATTCCATTATTAAGGTTTTGATGTGAAATATACCATATTATAGACCAAATTACCACTAAACTTATTGCAATTGGCCAAACAATACTTGTAATTCCTGCTAATGATGTTGTACTTTGTAGAACTCCAACTGTATAAAATGCATTAGGATTTGCTCCCCATCCTTTAGTAAAACTGAGTAATAAGTAAATTAAGTCCCATCCTATAACCACTACATAGTATGTTAAGATTAAAAATGAAGTAAAACATATAAACCATCCTATTACTTCTAGTTTACTTTTTACTTTTTTAAACATTTCTGGAACAGCAGATTTAAATTTGTAACCTACTCCATATTCTAAATATAAATAAGGTAGTGCCATGAATATAATTGAAATAAGGTAAGGAAGTAAAAATGCTCCACCTCCATTACTATATACAACATAAGGGTATCGCCATATGTTCCCAAGACCTATAGCAGATCCTATCATAGCTGTGAGAAAGCTTAAACTACTCTTCCATTGATTTTTGTTATGTTCCTCTTTCTCCATATTTTCACCTAAGAATATTAAAAGAATATTCTTATAATTTTTCATACTATAAAATTTTTGTTGTTTGTGATTATTATATTTTGTTTAATTTCGCTTAATTTCGATATTTTTAAATAATTTTTTTAATTTTATAATTTTTTATAAATTTTAAAAATTAGTATATTTTTATTAGAATTAATATTTCTTTATAT
>NZ_MRCT01000061.1 GCF_002208625.1 Methanobrevibacter sp. 87.7 | reverse complement strand
TTTTTTACTTATTTTTTTTATTAGGATTTAAAATATTTTTTTAATTTTTTTTATTATGATTAAATATTTTTTTATAAAATTATTTTTTTTTAAATTATATTAAGTAAATATTTTAAAATCTACTTTATTTCTTAAAATAAAATAATTCTATTTTATAATAAGATAAAATTAGTAATACTTTTTTATTAAATTTCTAGTTTTTATTAAAAAAGTCCTATTTTTTAAGATTTTTTAAAACTTCTTAATTTTTTATAATAAAATGAGTTAAAATAAGTTAAATAAAAAAATTAGTTCAATCCCCTAGATAATAGTATTTTGGAGTATCCATAGAGTGAATTTTATCTAGAGGCGGTCTTTTGAACTATTTCATATATTGCATTAGCATTTATATTTATAATGTTTATAATATAAAAAGATTTCAATAGTATTACTTTTTTGATTTTTTTATGTGGATTTTTACTTTATAATAAATTATCTTTTTAAGGTTTAAACTATTGTAATTTTTCTATATCATATATAGATATAGTAATAAAATATATTTTTTAATTTTTTATTATATTATTAATTTATTTAAATTGTATCAATGTTATTAATTAATATTCTTATAATAGTATGAATTATATATTTTAATTTTATTACTTCTATTTTAAAATTATTTATTATTTTTTTAAGGATATTTATTTTAATATCTTTTTAAATTATTATAAAATTAATATAAATAGTATATATTAATTCTTTAAAATGCTTTTTTTACTAATAAACAAATATGATCTTTTTCATATGGTTCTAATTTTACTCTTTCTTCTATAGAGAAACCATTTGTTTTTAATATTTTTTCTTGTTCTTTAAAAACAGTTTTAGGTTTAATATTAACATTTATACTCCTTGATTTTATCATAAATACTCCTTGACCATCATCTTTCATAAAAAGATCCATATTATCCATAAATAATTTTGTTTGACTAGGTTGAGCAACATCACAATATACAATATCTACTTTTTCAACTTTGTTTAAGTATTCTTTAGGTTTTGTAGCATCATTTAATAATGGGGCTATATTTGGTCTAGTTTTACAGAGTCTTGATAATTTTCTAAGACTTACTGGTGAAAATTCAACAGCATATATTCTTCCATTTTTAACAATGTCTGAAATATGTGATACAGTTGTTCCAGTTGATGCTCCAAGATAAAGTACTGTTGAATCTTTATTTAATTCTAATTTTGATAACCCATTTAATAATGCTGCAGATAATTTAGATCTATGTGGATTCCAAACTCTGTATTCTTTACCATTTTCATTAATTATTTGTTCTCCATATACTCTAGTTCCTGGAACTAAATTTACTGTAGCTATTTCTTTATCTGTTTTGTAAATTTCCATTTTATCAACTTTTAAATTTATAATCCCTTAGTTTTTTATGGAAGCTATTTTTAGCTATTTTTTAGTTTAATTATTTTTTTTATAAGAATTGTCTATTTTTATTTTAGTTATTTTTTTATAAAACTTAGTATTTTTATATTTTTTAATAAAATATTTTTGTAGATTTAATGTTTTCGTCTTCTTTTTTTATGTCTTCTTTGTTTTTTTGATTTTTTATGTGTTTTTTTAGTTTTATTATTCTTATTTTTTTGATTTCTTGTTTTTGGAAATGGATTTTCTTTTTCTATTATTTCTACTTCTTTTTCAAATTCTTCTTTTATACCTGGTTCATATTTGTCTGTAAAATAATCTCTTTTAACTGCTAAACTAATTTTTAAAGCTAGTTTTCTAGCTATTTTTCCACGATTCCAATAATTACTATTTCTAACTATTGGATCTTGATATATTAAACCATATTTTGGTGGATTTTCACCGGTTTTTAAGTGTCTAAATAATGCTTTTTCTGCACCCATAATTTGTATTGTACTTGCTGGGAACATTGCTAATCTTTTAAGACTTCCTGCATGGGAAATTAATTTAGCACCTAATGTAGAACCTAATAAACTTTGGAGGTTTGGTGCTATTTTATTCATTTTTAAATCAATATATTCTTCAATATCTTTTCTTGATTCTTGTAATGATTTTATAGATTTTGCAAATTTCTTTAATATAATTATGTCATCTTCTTCTAAATCTGCACCATTACTTATTTTATCCTCTAAATTTTTATTATTTTTAATTGCATCTTCTCTATTATTAAAATCAGCAATTAATTTAATATATGCTTCATTATTATGTATTGTTTCAATTTCAGGGAAGTATATAGTTTCCCATTCTCTTATTCTTTCAATTAATTTAGATATTCCTTCGTCAATTTCATCAATTGAATTAATTGCTTGAATAAGTAGTTTATCTTCTTCTTGTGAAGATTCTTTCATTTTTAATATTGCAATTTTATTTGTAATATTAACTAATTTTTCTCTATATTCCTCAGGATTATTTATAAAATTAATTTCTTCTAAGATTTCAATTAAGTTTTCTCTTAAATAGTTTCCAGCTTTACTTGGTATTTCTATTTTAATTTTATCGTAGTTTTCTATATTCTTATAATCTGAGTGTTTATTCCTTGTTTCGATGATTATTTCATCATATGAATCATCAATATGACTAATTATTTCCCTTTCTTCACTGGTTATATTGTTTTTTTCTATTTCAATAAGTTTATTTACTATGTCTTCCTCTTTGAATAATATATAATCGATTAATTCAAAATTATTATTGAAGCATAAATAACCAGCAATACAATTTGTTATATAAATTTTCATGATTTTATTTTATATATTTACATAATTATAAATTTTACATAATTCATAAATTATAATAATATTATTTTTAATAAATTTTTGGAGAAATCTTATGTTAGAAACTGAATTTTGTGGTGTAAAACTTAAAAATCCTTTGATGTTAGCAGCTGGAATTATGGGTAGTAATGCTAGTAGTTTAAATTGGATTTTAAGATCAGGTGCTGCAGCAGTTGTTTCAAAATCTTTTTCAAAAGATCCTAATCCAGGTTATCATAATCCAACAACTGTTGAAGTCACTGGAGGTATTATTAATGCTATAGGTTTATCTTCTCCAGGTGTAGATGTTTTTTTAGATGAATTAAAAGCTGTTGAACTTAATGAAGATGGTCAAGCTTTAATTGCATCTATTTATGGTGCTACTCCTGAAGATTTTGTTTATGTTACTGAAAAAATTCAAGATGATGTTGATTCTATTGAATTAAATATTTCTTGTCCTCATGCTATGGAAGGTTATGGTGCAGCTATTGGTCAAAATCCAGATTTAACTCATAAAATTATAAGTGCAGTTAAAGATGTTTCTAAAGTTCCAATTATTGCTAAGTTAACTCCTAATGTTACTGATATTACAGAAATTGCAAAATCTGCAGAAGATGCTGGTGCTGATGGATTAAGTTTAATTAATTCATTAGGTCCTGGTATGAAAATTGATATTACTACTGGAAATCCTATACTTAAAAATAAATTTGGTGGTATGAGTGGGCCTGCAATTAAACCTATTGCTATACGTTGTGTTTATGATGTTTATGATGCAGTTGATATACCTATAATTGGTGTAGGTGGTATTCAAAATTATGCGGATGTTGTAGAGTTTTTATATGCTGGTGCAAATGCAGTGCAAATTGGTACTTCTATAATGTATGAAGGTGTTGAAATATTTTCTAGAATCAATAATGATTTAGAGAAATTCATGATTGAACAAGGATTTGATTCAATTGATGAAATGGTTGGTTTTGGACATAAATAAGGTGTTAATATGTTGAATGTTCCTAAAGTTTTAAAAATTAAAGATATTATTAAAGAAACTCCTACAATTAAAACATTTTTCTTTGATTGGGACATGGATGATGAGATCCCATATCCTGGACAATTTATTATGCTTTGGAATTTTAATGATGAAAAACCAATGTCTATTTCTTCAATAGATTTAGATAATAAAGAAATTGGGGTTACTATTAAAAAAGTAGGTCCTTTTACTGAAGAAGTATTTAATCTTAAAGTTGGGGATTATTTAGGATTAAGAGGTCCTTATGGTAATCCATTTACAATTCCAAAAGATAAAAAAATATTGGTTATTGGTGGTGGAGTCGGAATGGCTCCAGTTACTTGTTTTACTGATTATGCAGTTAAAGATAATGATGTTGATGTAGTTTGTGCAGCAGTAAATAAAGATGAATTACTTTTTGAAGATAGATTAAAAAAATCTGGTGCAAATGTTTATAATGCTACAGATGATGGTTCATCTGGATACAAAGGATTTGCAACAAATCGTGCATTAGATTTAATTAAAGAATCACATTATGATTTTGCAGTTGTTTGTGGACCTGAAGTCATGATGAAACCTACTTATGATATCCTTGAAGATAATAATATTCCTGGAGAATATTCTCTTGAGAGGTATATGAAATGTGCAATAGGTATATGTGGACAATGTTGTGTTGATAATACTGGATGGAGAATATGTAAAGAAGGACCAGTATTTTCAAATGATGATCTTAAATTAATCACTGAATTTGGAAATTACCGTAGAGCACCTACTGGTGAAAGGATATAATTTACTTATCTAAATTCTTTTTAAGATCTTATTAAAAGAATATTATTTAGTTATTTAAATTAATCTTTTTAAGGGATATAATTTAGTTAAGTTTAAATATTATTATGTATATTAAATCTATAATTATTATTAAATTCAATTGTATAATTTAACTTATTAATTAAAATTTAAAATCTATTTTCTAATTTAATTTTTAAGTTAAAGATTCTTTAATTAATTTAAAAAACTGTGATTTTATGGAAAATAATATAATTAGTAAATTAAGTACACCTTTACTTATAATCTTAATTTTAGTAATACTTTCTATTATGGTGTTAACTCCTGTATTAAATATGATAATACTTGGGATTATTTTATCTTTAGGTGTAAATCCTATTGCTAAAAGATTGAATAATAAAATTAAGCATAAATCAATTTCAAATATTTTAGGAATGCTTCTAATTATAATTCCTATAATCCTATTATTAGGATATATTGTTTATGTTATGATTGGATTAAGTACTTCAATTATTAGTAGCCAAGGTAATTTTTCATCATTTAATGTTAATTCAATTGCTTCTGGAATTGTAAATTATTTACCTCCACAATACCATTCCATGAGTGGAACAATTGCTATTAAGATATATACTGGAGTTAATAGTTTAACAAAAATAGTTTTTAATTATATTATTAGTTTAGTTAAAGATTTACCAAACATTTCTATACAATTATTAGTTTTAATTTTTACAACATTTTACTTTGCTCGTGATGGAGATAAAGTATGGGATTATGTATTTGCTTTTATTCCAGATGATAGAGTTGAATTTTTTAATCATATGTTTGCACAAATTAAAGATGTATTAAAAAGTATATTTTATGGTCATGTTTTAACAAGTGTAATTATTGGTTTAATGGGTTTTGTAGGTTATACTTTACTCGGATATCCGTTTTCTGGATTTTTAGGAATTATGACTGGGATATGTCAATTAATACCAGTAATTGGTCCTTGGCCGATTTATACTATATTAGCTATTATGTATTTATTTAAAGGTAATTATGTAAGACTTGTACTTGTTGTATTATTTGGTTGTATTCTATCTTTAAGTGATATGTATATTCGTCCTGCAATTTCTGGTAAATATGCAGATATACATCCATTGATTTTACTTCTTGGATTTGTGTCTGGTCCTTTAATTATGGGTATTGTTGGTTTTATACTTGGTCCATTAATATTAGGAGTTGCATTTGCAGTTATTAAAACATATAAAGAAGAAAAAGATAATTTAACTAAGAATAAAGTTAATAATGAAATTATAAACTAAATATTTTATGATATTGTGGTATTATGATTGAAAGAGAAATGATTGTTTTAGATATTGATTATATTACAGAAGGGGAAAAACCAGTAATACGTTTATTTGGTAGAGAGCCTGGTGAAAACCCTAAAAGAATTATTGCATTTGATAATAGTTTTGAACCATATTTTTATATTGAAGCAGAAAATATAAATCAATGTTTAAAAGATTTAGAGAAATATGATACTAAAAATATTGAAATTGTAGATAAAAAAGATTTCCAAATTCCTAAAAAGTTTATTAAAATAACATTTACACATCCTCAAGAAGTTCCAAAATATAGAGATGAAATTAGAGAATTAGATTCTGTTATTGATATACGTGAACATGATATTCCATTTTACCGTCGTTACCTTATAGATAATAATATTGTTCCTATGAGTCTTGTTAGTGTTAAAGGAGATCTTATAGAATCTCATGAATCTATAGATAATAATTATGATAATCTTGAAATACTTAATCTTTCAGAAGTTCCTAAATCATTAAATGATACAGTTTCTGATTTTAGAATTATTGCTTTTGATTTAGAAGTTTATAATCCAAGAGGTTTACCTAATTCTAATGTTGATGAAATTATTATGATTGGTCTTAATAGTAATTTTGGTATTAAGAAAGTATTGTCTACTAAAACAAAGGTTGATGCTGATGATTCTTTTATAGAAAAATTTGATTCTGAAAAACAAATGATTGAAGAATTTATAAGAATTATTAAAGATAATCAAGTTGATATTATTGTAGGATATAATTCAGATAATTTTGATTTTCCATACCTTAATGATAGAGCTAAATTATATGGAATTGATCTTGATTTAAGTATGGATGGTTCTTCAATTAAATTTATAAAAAGAGGTTTTACTGATGCAGCATCATTTAAAGGACTTCTTCATATTGATTTATATTTTGTAATGAGAAGGTATATGACATTAGATAGATATACTTTAGAAAGAGTTTATTATGAGTTATTTGGTGAAGAAAAAAAAGATGTTCCTGGGGAAATTATTTGGAAATATTGGGATAGTAATAATGAATATCTTAATGAATTGTTTGATTATTCATTAGATGATGTTGTATCTACTCTTATGATTGCTCAACAAACATTACCACTAAATTTAGAGCTTACTCGTATTGTAGGTCAACCTTTCTTTGATATTACACGTATGACTACAGGTCAACAAGCTGAATGGTATCTTGTTAAAAGAGCTTATGATATTGATGAAATAATTCCAAATAAACCTTCTGCAGGTGATAAATCAAGAACTCATGATAAAAATGAAGGAGGGTTTGTTAAAGAACCTGAACCAGGTTTACATGAGAATTTAGTACAATTTGATTTTAGAAGTCTATATCCTAGTATAATTATATCTAAAAATATTTGTCCTGATGTTCTTGTAACTGATAAAGGAAATCCATTAGATACTACTGATGATGCATTTCCAGATGAAGAAAGATATTATGTTTGTCCACAACATAAACATAAATTCTTAAAAAAACCAAAAGGTTTTATTCCTTCTGTAATTGGAGATATTTTAAGAGAAAGACTTAGAATTAAAAAACAAATGAAAACATCAAGTAATCCAACTGAGAAAAAGGTTTTAAATATTCAACAATTAGCTATTAAACGTTTGATTAATACAATGTATGGTGTATATGGATATTCTAGATTTAGATGGTATTCATTTGAATGTGCTCAAGCTATTACTGCATGGGGAAGAGAATATATTTTATATACTATTGAATCAGCTAAAAAATATGGTTTTTATGCAATATATGCAGATACCGATGGTTTTTATGCAGAATATCGTAAAGATGTAAATTCAAATTAATTTTAGTTTTATTTAATTTTTTATTTTTAATTATATTCTTTTTTAATCATTTTAGCAATTTGGATTTTTAATTCTTTATTTATTGATTATTTTATTGTTATAAGTTTTTTAGCTATTAAATTTGTTTTTAATTATTTTAAATTTTTTTATTCATATTATTAATTTTAGCTTTTTTTAAGACTTTATAAAATCTATCATCATAATTTTTACTTATTTCAGGATACTGATTCCACATTGCAATACTTGTTTCATTAAGGGGACTTCCTGTTTTTTCATTAAATTTACTATAAATATGTAACATTTCTTTTCCATCACATATCATCATTTTAACATATGGTAAATTTGCGTTATATATTGTAATATTTGGATTTTCTAATTCTTTTTTAATATTTACTTTTTTATTATTAATTATACAATTAGGGGATGCTAGAATATTTATTTCAATTTTTTCAGATTTATTTTTTAATATTTTTTTAAGTTCTTGAACTTCATTTTCAAATAGAAAGCCAATTCTCATATTAACTCTATTTTTTGCTTTTTTAATAAGTTCAATTTCTTTATTTATTATTTTTTTCTCACCTCTAATTAACCACATTGGAGCTTGTGTTTTTATAATTTGATTTTCATGGTTATATATTAATTCTAATTTTGCATCTCTTATTTTATCATTTATCTTTTTTAGTTTCTCTTTTAAAAATAATTGATGGGTCAATAGATTTATAAATATTCGGATGTCCTTTAATTATTTCAATAAACTCTTTTTCTTCTAAACTTTTCAAAACACTATAAATTTTAGTTCTTGGTATATTTGATTTTTCACTAATTTCAGGAGCTTTAGCTTCAATCATTGAATTTAAATAGTAAAATGCTAAAGATTCATATTTTGTTAGTCCAAATTTATTTAATGTTTCAATTATTTCTTCTTTCATTGAAATCACAGTTTTAATCTTTATTGTTTTTATGTATAATTAAAATTTTAATACTTTTAATACTTTCTAAGTTACATTATATTTATATACTTTATAGATATACTTTTAATTATATGGAGGTTACAAAAAATGATGAAAGATTTACCTAGGGATAGATTAGATATGTTCTGTTACCAATGTTCTCAAACTGCAGGAGGTAACGGATGTTTCATGAAAGGTGTTTGTGGAAAAGAACCTACTGTTGCAAGATTACAAGATAATCTTTTGTTTACAATGAAAGGTATTAGTGCTTATAATTATCAAGCAAATAAATTAGGTGCTAAAGATTCTGATGTAGATGAATTTTTAACTAAAGGTATGTACTCTACTCTTACTAATGTAAACTTTGATGTTGAAGATTTAATTCAATTAGGTCTTGATGCTGGTGAAGCTAGTGTAAAAGTTATGAGATTACTTAAAAATGCTCATATTGGAGCATATGGTGAACCAACTCCTGTTGAAGTAAAAGTTGGAGCACAAGAAGGTCCTGCTATTATTGTAACTGGACACGATTTAAAAGCTTTAGAAGAATTACTTAAACAATGTGAAGGTACTGGAGTAAATGTTTACACTCATGGTGAAATGTTACCTGCACATGGATACCCTGAACTTAGAAAATATAGTTCACTTAAAGGTCAAATTGGTGGACCATGGTTTGATCAGAAAAAAGTATTTTCAAAATATAATGCTGTAATTCTTGGAACTAGTAATTGTGTATTATTACCAAAAGATGATTATAAAGATAGAATTTACACAAGTGGTGTTGCTAAATTACCTGGTGTAAAACAAATTGAAGATTATGACTTCTCAGAATTAATTAAACAAGCTAAAGAATTAGGTGGATTAGAAGCTGAAGAACTTACTACTTTAACTACTGGTTTTGGTGTAAGTACTATTTTAAGTCTTGCTCCTAAAATTAAAGAATTAGTTGAAGCTGGTAAAATTAAAAGATTCTTCTTAGTTGGAGGTTGTGACTCACCAACTTCTAAAAATAATTATTACAGAGAATTTGTAAAAAATTTACCTGAAGATACTGTTGTATTAACTCTTGCTTGTGGTAAATACAGATTTAATGATTTAGATTTAGGTAATATTGAAGGTGTACCTAGATTAATAGATATGGGTCAATGTAATGATGCAATTGCAGCAGTTGATGTAGCTCTTGCATTATGTGACTTATTTGAATGTGAATTAAATGATTTACCATTAACCATAGTATTAAGCTGGATGGAACAAAAAGCAGCTGCTGTACTTTGGGCATTATTATACTTAGGTAAAAAAGATATGTTAATTGGTCCTATTTTACCTGCATGGGCAAATGAGGATATACTTAATGTGTTAATTGAAAATTATAATTTAACTCCAATTGGAGATCCTATTGAAGATATTAAAAAAATTATGGGAGAATAAATAACTTCAGATATTGTTAAATATTATAAGTTATAAATGAAATTTATATAAATTTTTAATAATATAATTTTAAGAAGTGATTGTATGACGGATTTAAAAGGAAAAGCTATTGAAATTAGTAGTTTGGCTGAGTATCAAGAAGGTTCTGTTGTTAGTCGTGAAATCATAAAAAAAGATATTGGGACTGTTACAATATTTGCATTTGATAAAGGTCAAGGATTATCTGAACATAGTGCACCTTTTGATGCATTAGTACAAATTATTGATGGTGAAGCAGAAATTACACTTGCAGGTGAACCTCATACTGTAAGTAAAGGACAAATTATAATTATGCCTGGAAATGTTCCTCATGCTTTACAAGCAGTAAATAGTCCTTTTAAAATGATTTTAACAATGATTAAATCAGATTAAATTTTATATTATTATATAGAATATTTTCATTCTCCCTAAACTTAAAAGAAAATATTCAACCCTAAATCCAATATATTCTTAAAAAATCTATACGATTTTTTTGTTTAGGGATGATAATTGATGATTAAAAAACTGGAGGTATTAATATGGCTGATAAAAAATCACCTGCTGATGGATGGCCTATTGTTACTGGTGATTACATTGCAGGAGACCCAGAAAGTCCTGTTGCTGTAGCAACTTTAGCTTC
>NZ_MRCT01000060.1 GCF_002208625.1 Methanobrevibacter sp. 87.7 | reverse complement strand
TGATATTTCAAAAGAAAATACAATCATAGAAAAAGAAGAACCTCTTGTTACAATAATTAAAGAATGTAAAAATGTTAAAAATGGATTAAAAGATATTGAAATTTTAAAAGAGAAAATAAACAAGAATATTTATCCAATATAAAAAAATAAATAAAATATTTAACACAATAAATAAAAAAAACTAAAAGAAAAACTAAAAAAAATAAACAACACAAAAAACTAAAAAAATAAAGAAGATACTTAAAATAAAAAGATTAAAACACTGAAAGGATAAGAAATAACTGATTAATAATAAAAAAATAGCAATATACAATGTATTATTAAAAATAATAAATTAAAAAAATAGAATATAAAATATAAAACTTAAAAATGGATTACACCAAATGTAATTAATATAAATAAAATAACCCCAAATACCATCATAAATGTAGTTAATATTATAGCAAAATTAATTAATTTAAATAATTTAACCCTTCTATCAGGATCTTTCAATGCTAAATCTAATGGACTTCTACGCATGATATCACAGATTCAATTAAATAAAAATTCAAACTATTTTTTAAAATAATTTAATTATTATTAAAACTTCTAAATAAAACATTTAAAATAATAAAATACTTATTATTAAAATTTTTAAATAAAATATTTAAAATAATAAAAAATAAAAATAGAAAAAATCTTTTTTTAAACAAAAAGATTAAAACTTATTTTAAAAATAGATAGATAAAGGGAATTTGATAAATAAGAGAAATATTTTATTCCATTCCCTTAATAAGTAATCTAAATTTTAAATACTAGTTTTTGTTTCTAAGCTTGAGCTTCTTTTGCAGCTCTTTTAGCTTCAGCTTTAGCTTCATTTTCTTCCAATGTAGATCGAATCATTTTCAATCTTACAAAGTTTTCCCTTTCCATTTCTTGAAGTCTCATATCAATGACTTTAATAGTGTTTCCAATTTTTGGAATCATGACATGTTCAAGAGCATTTACACGACGTTTTGTTTTTTCAATTTCTTCAGCTAAAAGATAAATTGTTTTTTCAATTTCACCAAGCTCAATAATCATTTTAACTGCTTCTTCAAATTTTTTAGCAGCTACATCTAATTGAGCAGAAGTATCTCCAAAACCATATCCACGATCAACTAAAGTTCTTGAGTCAAAGTGTGTATCACATAAAGGAACTGGAACACCCATAATGTTTCTTGATGTAACATCTACATCAACAGATTCTTTAACGGATAAAGCAGTTTTTTTAACAGCCAAATCACCCATTTGAATTTGAGCTAATGTTAAAGCTTCATAAGCTTCTTTAAGGATTTTTTCTACATCAGAACGAGCACTTTTAACTTTATTTAAAATGTCAAAAAACTCTTTAATTAAAGCATCACGTTTTTCTTTAAGTAAACTGTGACCTTTAACAGCAAGTTTTTCACGTTTTTTAAGTGCAAGTAACTCCATACGAGTAGGATTAATACCTTCTAATACTTCTTCTGCCATATTATCCTCCTTTAAAAGTTGGATACATCAACAATAGAATATAAAAAAATAAATTCAAGAAAGAATTTATTTATACAAATATTATTCTATTCTTTAAGGTGTTCTTCAACAAATTCGTCTTTAACACGTTTAAGTTCGTTTCTAGGTAAGATTCTAAATAAGTCCCAACCAAGATCTAAAGTTTCTTCAATAGATCTATTTTCATCTTTAGATTGGGTTACAAATCTTTTTTCAAATTCTTCAGAGAATTTTAAGAAAGCTTGATCCCTTTCAGTAAGAGCTTCTTCACCGACAACAGCTACTAAATCTCTTAAATCACGACCTTCAGCATAAGCTGAATATAATTGGTCAGATACACCACTGTGGTCAGGTCTAGTTTTACCTTCACCAATACCTCCACCCATTAAACGAGATAATGAAGGAAGTACATCTATAGGTGGGTAAATACCTTTCCTATATAAATCCCTACTTAATACAATTTGTCCTTCAGTAATATATCCAGTTAAATCAGGAATAGGGTGAGTAATATCATCTTGTGGCATTACTAAAATAGGCATTTGGGTAATTGAACCATCTTTACCTTGAATACGTCCTGCTCTTTCATATATACCCGCTAAATCAGTATACATGTATCCAGGATAACCTCTTCTTCCAGGAACTTCATCCCTAGCTGCAGAAATTTCCCTTAATGCTTCACAGTAGTTTGTTAAATCAGTTAAAATAACAAGTACATGCATTCCTAAATCAAAAGCAAAGTATTCAGCAGTAGTTAAAGCCATTTTAGGAGTTAAAATCCTTTCAATAGCAGGATCATCTGCTAAGTTCATAAATACAGTTACTTTTTCTAAAGCACCAGTTTTTTCAAACTCATTCATAAAGAAGTTAGCTTCTTCGTGAGTAATACCCATAGCAGCGAAAATTACTGCAAATTCAGTATCATCACCAATTACTTGTGCTTGTCTTGCAATTTGTGCAGCAAGTTCATTGTGAGGTAAACCAGATCCTGAGAAAATAGGAAGTTTTTGACCTCTTACTAAAGTGTTCATTCCATCAATAGTGGATATACCAGTTTGAATGAATTCTGCAGGATATTCCCTAGAAGTTGGGTTCATAGGATTTCCGTTAATATCTAATTCTTTTTCAGGAATTATTTCAGGTCCACCATCAATAGGTTTACCAGTACCATTGAAAATACGACCCATCATTTCTTTAGAAACACCAATTTTAGCAGTTTCACCAGTAAATCTAGTTTTAGTGTTTTTAGTGTTTAAATCAGAAGTACCTTCGAAAACTTGTACAACAGCAATATCTTCTTTTACTTCTAAAACTTGACCAGTTCTGTGTTCACCAGCAGGAGTTTCAATTTCTACAATCTCATTGTAAGCAACACCTTCAACACCTTCAACAATCATTAAAGGACCTGAAACTTCTGTAACTGTAGTGTATTCTTTAGTTTTAATATCAGTATTCATATTTATACACCAGCCATTTGATCTACAATTTTAGCTTTGATGTCTTTTACTTTTGCATCAAATTCTTTGGTAGGAATATATTTCATTCTTGCAATTTCATCTTTAACAGATAATGCATCTATTTTTTTGATGTCTCCACCGTTAACAACTGCATTTTTAGCTTCTTTATTAAATAATAATATAGTTCTTAACATTTCAGCTTGTTTATCAGGAGGACAGTAAGTATCAACATCATCAAATGCATTTTGTTGTAAGAAATCTTCTCTTAACATACGTGCAGTTTGTAAAGTAACTTGTTGTGAATCAGGTAAAGCATCTGGACCAACTAATTGTACAATTTCTTGGAGTTCAGATTCTTCTTGGAGTAAAACCATAGCTTCATCACGGTTATCTCTCCAATCATCACCAACAGTTTCTTTCCACCAGTTTTGAATACTGTCTACATATAATGAATAACTTTGTAACCAGTTAATTGAAGGGAAGTGACGTTTATCTGCAAGAGATGCATCTAATGCCCAAAATACTTTACAAATACGTAAGGTGTTTTGAGTAACAGGTTCGGATAAATCTCCACCAGGAGGTGATACTGCTCCAACTACACTAATTGAAGCTTCTTTAGGTTCAGAACCAATAGTGTGAACTCTTCCTGCTCTTTCATAGAATTGTGCAAGTCTAGATGCTAAGTATGCAGGATAACCTTCTTCACCAGGCATTTCTTCAAGTCTTCCAGAAATTTCCCTCATAGCTTCTGCCCATCTTGAGGTAGAATCAGCCATAAGTGCTACATCGTAACCTTGATCACGGAAATATTCTGCAATAGTAATACCAGTATATACACATGCTTCACGAGCTGCTACTGGCATGTTTGAAGTATTTGCAATAAGAATAGTCCTATCCATAATAGGATTACCTGTTTTTGGATCATCAAGGAATGGGAACTCAGTAAGTACTTCAGTCATTTCGTTACCACGTTCTCCACATCCAATATATACAACGATATCTGCATCTGCCCATTTAGCTAATTGTTGTTGAGTAACAGTTTTACCTGAACCGAAAGGACCAGGAATTGCTGCAGCTCCTCCTTTAGCAATAGGGAAGAAAGTATCTTGTGCTCTTTGACCAGTTACAAGAGGTACATCTGGATCAAGTTTTTTAACATATGGTCTTGCTTTTCTTACAGGCCAAATTTGTAACATTTGAACTTTTTCAATAGTGCCTTCTTCAGTTTCAATTTCAGCAATATCATCTAATACAGTATGATCTCCAGTAGCAATACTTTTAACAGTACCACTAATAGCAGGAGGTACTAAAATTTTATGTACAACTGCAGAAGTTTCATTTACTTCACCAAGAACATCTCCACCTAATACTTTATCGCCAACACTGACAACAGATTTAAATGTCCATTTTTTCTCTTTATCGATAGAAGGTACTTGGACACCTCTTGCAATAAAATCTCCACTTTGTTCTTTAATTTTTTCAAGAGGTCTTTGAATTCCATCAAAGATAGCTCCCATAATACCAGGTCCTAATTCTACTGATAATGGACCTCCAGTACTTTCTACTTTTTCACCAGGTTTAATACCTGCGGTTTCTTCATATACTTGAATGGTTGCGGTGTCACCTTCTAATTCAATAATCTCACCGACAAGTTGGCTATCTCCAACTTTTACCATTTCATGCATTTGAGTACCTCTCATCCCATCAGCAAGGATAACAGGACCTGCAATTTTGATAATGTTTCCTTCAATAATCATTTAATATCTACCCCAATAACTCGTTTAATAAGAGCTCTCATTTGATCATTATCAGATTCAGATTCACCATCTTTATCAGGAATTTCGATAATCATAGGTACAATTTCTGAACCCATAGTTTTATTGATATACTCTCTTATTTCATCAGCTACCTTTTGTGTAATAATAATAATTGAGACTTCACTCTCAAGTAATTCATCAAGAGCTTCTTTAGCTTCATCTTCAGTATTAACTACATAACCAGTTGAAACTCCTCCGAGTTTAAAACCAGTGATAGTATCTAAATCACCAATAACAGCAACAGAACTCATACTAACATCTCCTGAAGTTTATCATTAGGGAAACCAGCTTCCCTTTTAGCTCTTGAGATAATTTTCAAGTTTTTGATTTCTTTTTCTTTACCACTTAAAAATCCTATAATTGGACCTACACCTAATGGTTTTTCTAATGATAATGAATGGGAATATTCTGCAAAGTATGAATCTAATGCATTTTCAAATACAGAAACACTACCAGTTTCATTGTATTTAGTAAGAGCATTTGAAAGAATATCTGAATATTTAGTACCATCTAAAGATGAAATAACTCCAGATACATCTTGAGATTCCATAAGTTCTTTGAGTTTCCATTCTCTTAATTGATAACCTTCATTAATTAAGTAAGGACTAACAACATCATAATCTAAACCATCAACTTTTGCCCTAATTATTAATTTTATATTTGCAATATCAACTTGAGCTCCAATATATGCATACATTTTTTCAGTATTTTCATTTCCAGGAACTTCAGTTGAATGTAATAAAGAATGTAAATAAAATTTATCTAATGCATTTGAAAATGGTAATAAAGAATTACTTTCTTCATATTGAGGAATTGCATCTTTTAATACATCAGAATATTCTGTTCCATCTAAACCTGCAACAACATCAGTTACAGAACTTGCATCAACTAATTTATCTAATGTATCATATAATGATCCAGATGGAATTAATAATTCAGATGTTCTTTCATTAGTAAAACCAACTGCTTTAGCAGTTAATAAAGCTTTAATATTAGCAATATCGGTTTTAGTAGAAATTATTTCAAAAGGTTTTTTAATTTCTTCAGGTGCAATAGTTGCAATATATTTATAAGTATCAGCCATTTGAACATCTAAAGATTTTTCTAAGGAATACTCATTTAAATATGGAAGATAATCATCTAAACCTCTTAAATAATTAGTAACATCTTCAACGGAATTAGTATCTGCAAGTTCAACTATTTGTTTATCACTTAAGAGTCTACCTTTACGAGCTCTAACCTTAGCAATAGGATTGAGATAAGGGAAAATATCTAATATTGGCCTACTTGTAACAACAACCACAACAGCCCCAACTATAACTAATGCTAATATTACTAAAACTAATATTGTTTCATTGGAAAGTGCTAGTTGACTAATTAAAGCGGCAATTTGATCAGCCATAAATTCTCACCCCTATTTAAATAATATTTGAGCAACTTCACTACGTAAAGATTTTTTAAATCTAGCTTCTCTAGATTCAATAGTGTTATTTACTTCTATTTCTCCATTTTTAGTTTTAACAATAGCTCCACCAATAGTATTTATTGATTCACCTAATTCAAAACTTGTTTCAAAATTAATATCGGAAGAAACATTACTAGCAGCAGTAGCTAAAACACTACTAATTTTACTTTTATCTGCTTCTTTCACTTGTACAATTAAATCTCCACCACCAATTTCAATAGCAGCTTGTTTAATCATATTAATTAATGAGTCGACATATTTTGAATCGCCGGTAGATGCTATATCAGTTAAATCATTAATAGCTTTACTAAAAGCCATTTCTATAACTTCTTCTTTAGCCCCTAACTCTGCTCTACGTTGATTCATTCTAGCTTCAGAGATAATTTGTTGATGTTTCATTTGAGCTTGTTTTTTACCATCAGCAATAATTTTCTTTTGTTGAGCTGATGCATCTTTTTCTGCTTGTGATGCAATTTCAGCTGCTTTATTTTGAGCTTCTTGAATTATTTCATCAGCTTTAGCTTGAGCATTAGAGTTAATGTTAGAGACAATTTTTTCTGCCCCAGAACTCATTTGTTGACCTCCAAAACTATCCTAATATTCCACCGAATACCATAAGTAAGATAGCAATTAAGAAACCATAAATAGCCTGAGTTTCACACAATGCTGAGAAAATAATACCTCTAGAGAACATTTCATCATTTTCAACAATAGCTCCAACAGAAGCACCTGCAACAATACCTTGACCCATACCAGAACCAAGACCTGCAAATCCTACAGCAGCACCTGCACCAATAGCAACAATACCAACAGCGGTAGATAATCCTTTACTTCCACCACCAAGTAAACCTGAGAATACTAATAATAAAATAGCAATTAAAAACCCATAAATAGCCTGAGTTTCACACAATGCTGAGAAAATAATACCTCTAGAGAACATATCTCCATCTTCAGCAACAGCACCAACAGCACCTGAAGCTGCCATTCCTTGACCTAAACCTGATCCTAAACCAGCGAAACCGACTGCAACACCAGCACCAACAGCTGCTAAAGCAGTACCTAATACAATTTCTACCATAATTTATTTCTCCTTAAATAATATCGAAATGTTAATTTTTTATAAATTTAAATAAATATCAATTTAAACTAAATGAAATTAAAAATTTAATCATTAATTTTTGTGAACCTTCTATTTGCTTTGAAAGCTTCAAATTTATGTTTTCCACCCATGTAAAATTGACCAAAGAACTCTACATAGTTAAGACGCAATGCGTTAACACCAGCACCTAAAGTTTGGAAAGCACAATTTACAATGTGTCCAAGTACAAATACAATAATTGCAAGGATAATACCTACAAATGGAATCATATTATTTAACATTACGGTTAAAATGTTTACAGTCATAGCAACACCACCAGTAGCTAAACATAAAGCTAAAAGTCTTGCATATGAAAGAATATCTCCCATGAAACCGAATAAATCCATGATACCATATACTCCTCCACCCCAGAATAATAGACCGAAAGCGACAACAACAAATATTGCACCAATAACATAGCCAATCATTCCAATAGAAGGAATCATGTAACCCATTGCTAAGAATAAAATACCTACTTCTAAAACAAACCAAACAATTTGATTAGTTAAAGCATCTTTAGTATTTCCATTCCATACATTGTTAATAGCACCTAAAATGAAAGCAATATTAGTATAAATAATACCTACAGCAATAGCAATTATTAAAATTGTTGCTGAATTTTTAAAGGAATCTAACCAAGGTATACAAGTAGGGAGTGTACCTAAACCAAGAATTCTACCCCAGAAATCACCGAGGAAAGCATTAGTAATAAGACCTAAAACAATAGCCCATATACCACTTGCCATAACAATTATACCAAAATCTTTTGCATTTTGACTATTTCTACCTAAACCTCTGTATAATAAAAAGTAACCAATTAAAAAGTCTAAGAACCCATAAAATCCATCAGTTAAACAGAAACCAAAGAAGAATGGGAATGTAATAGCTACAAAGAATGTAGGGTCAATTTCATTATATTTTAAAGGTGAGTACATTTGTACAAGTAATTCGAAAGGTTTAAAGTATCCTTTATGATTTTGAAGAACTGGAACATCTTCACTATCATCTGGAATATCTTCAACTTCTATAACACAATATCCATCACTTGAAGCTTCAATAATTTGTTTAGTTTCATCAACTTTTTTAAGTGGAACCCAAGCTTCAAAAACTTTAGATTTTTCAGTTTCACCAAAACTAGAAAAGATCTCATTTCTTTCTTTTTCATTTTCTAATTGTTCTTTTAAAGAAAGAATATCATCATCCCATTTTTCTGCAACAGCTTTAAGTTCAACTTTTGCTTGATGTTTTTCATCATCAATAGAAACTAATCTAGAATTAGCATTATTAATGAATTCAGAAGGAGTTCCTTCCATTTCACTTACATCTAAGTTTTCAAAATTAAACCTTCTAAGTGAAGAATAAATTTCATCACGATACTCATTTGCAACAACAATGATTATAGTATCAAAGAGTTCATCAGAATGAATATCATCAATTACAATTTCATCAGTTATTTTACTTAATTCTGCTTTTAATTCAGAAGCAGATTCAACATCAATCCTTCCAACAATTGTTGAAGTAGTTTTAGTATCTTCTAAAATTTCTAAGTTATAATTAACATTAGTTAATTTTTTAGCAACAGTAATTTTAGAGATTAATTTACTAGATTCATTGTCAAGTGCAGATAATTTTTCCTGTATAGGAACAACATCAACATTAACTTCATCTAAGATACTTTCTGCATATTTACATAATGAATCAACATCAACTTTTTCAACTGGTTTTCTTACTGGAACATCTGGATTAAACATATTATGTAATTTATCTTTAATAGTGTCACCATAAGAAAGTGCTTCACCAAATAAATCAGATAATCCAGTTGTTCTCATTAAAAGAGAAGAAACTTTACCAGTTTTTGATGTAGATTTAGATGGAGTAATAAGTTCCGCAACTTCAGGATTCTGTTGAATACGATCTGAAATATCATCAATTTGGACTAAACCTGCCTCATGTAAATCTCTAATTACAGGAGTAACATAATCATCCAAAGTGATTATTTTAAGTTTACGCATTCTTTCTGTTTGAAACATTATCTCACACTACAACAATTTTTCAACAATAACAGAAGCAGCTTCATCGACATTTACAGATGAACTGGATTTAATAGTGTCGACATTTTGCTGTGATTGAGTTTTAATATGATTAGCCTCTTTTTTCGCATCCTCAATGGAAGTATATATAATATCTTCAACTTCGTGAGTTGCATATTCTTTAGCATTGGATATTTTATCTTCAGCATCTTTTTGAGCTTGTTTAACAATATCCTCAGCTTGAACTTTAGAATCTTCCACTGTTTGGACGGCGTTACTTTCGGCTTTTTTTATCATTGAGAGAGCCTCTGATATTTCTGCCATATTTCATCACCATGGTATTTAAAATTTTATTTAGATTACTTTACTTACCATAATTTCTCAGTTGAAAAATCATATTTCTAAATAAAACAAAACAATTTCTATCTATTAAAAAATTATCAAATAAGTTAAACAATTAATATAAACAATTAAAAAGAAGAATAAAAAAATTCCTCCATTATCTACTATTATAAAAGAACCTAAGTAACCTAGGAGGTAATTTTTTTACATATGCTAACAAAGAGATAGCAACTAAAATTAAACCAAATACTAAGAAAACATAATTTTCAGGATTTGCTAAATAGTTATAACCTAAAAAAGCAAAAAGAATTCCTTCAAAAAATAAAACTGCTTTATTCCATTGTGGTTTAAAAGACACAAGAGGAAATACAACACCTACTAAAATAATAATAAATGATGAAGCAATATTTTCACCAGTAAAAGGTTGACCATAATAAAAAGGTACTAAAGCTAAACTAACCATGACAAAAAAGAAAATAATAGAATACATTCTCATTCTTGAACCATAAGTCATTTGTACCATAATATCTCCTCAAAAAATCGCTTAATATTAAATTCATTTCTCTTAAATATCAAATTATTTAATATACTAACTTATTTAGTTATTAATATAATAAATTTACTATATTTAACTAAATTTACAAATTAATAAATCTTTTAAATTAATAAATCTTTAAATGATTTATGATTATTTTTTTTGTAAATATCTATTTAAATAGTTTATCATATTAGATAAATGACAAAAATTAAAATAAAAACCTTAAAAATTTAATAAAAATTGAATAATATAAAATCAAAATAAAATTTATGAAACAATTTTTAATATTAAATAAAAAAATTAAAAAAATTATCAAAAATAAGATTAAACTTATAAAAAGTTAGTAAAAAGCTTTAATAAAATATACACTTAATAAAAAAGATTTTAAAAGTAATAATATATAAATAATTTAAAAAAGTAAATTAAAAACTTAAAAAATTTGAAAAAAAATCCTAAAAAATATTTACTAAAAAACAAG
>NZ_MRCT01000006.1 GCF_002208625.1 Methanobrevibacter sp. 87.7 | reverse complement strand
AAAAATTTAAATTTAAATTAATTTTATTCCTTTAATTTTTTTAATTTATCACTTTATTTTTATTTATTTTAATGATTATTACTTTTTAACTCTTTTTTAGATAATTTGTAATACTTTTTATTTTATTTTTTGATTTTAATGGATTTAAATCAAAATATTTATATAATATTTTTTTAATATTTTAATTAAGTATTAATAATTATTTAATTATGAGTAATACTTTTTTATTATTTTATATAATGAAATTATTACTTTTTTTATTTTTTAAATAATTTTTAATTTAATACTTTTTTTATTTTGGAGGTTTATAATGAATAAAAAACTTAAATATGGTATTATTATAATAATAATTGTTATAATAACTATTGTGGCTATTTCTTCTTATTTAGGAACTTCTCATGATGATGATCCAACTCATTTAGTGGTAACTGTTCCAGGACATGCAGGTGAGCCTAAAAGTGGTTTTAATCCATTAACTGGTTGGGGTTGTGGGCATTTAAATTTTAATCCATTAGTACAAAGTACCTTATTGAAATCTGATGGTAATGATAGTTTTATTGGTGATATTGCAAAAAATTACACTATAAGTTCTGATGGTCTTAAATGGACTGTTGATATTCGTAATGATATTAAATTTTCAGATAATTCTAGTCTTAAAGCAAGTGATGTTGCATTTACATTTAATACTGCAAGAACAAGTAATTCTCAATTAGATATGTCTAATTTAGAAAAAGCTACTGCAACAAATGATACTACTGTTGTTTTTAAATTGAAAAAACCACAATCATCTTTTGTCTATGATTTAAGATATATTGGTATTGTTCCTGAAAAAAATTATAATAATGAAACATATGGGGCAAATCCTATTGGATCTGGACCATATAAATTAAAACAATGGGACAAAGGTCAACAAGCAATATTTGTTGTAAATGATAATTATTATGGTCAAAAACCATACTTTAAACAAATTACTATGTTATTCCCTGAAGAAGATACTGCATTTGAACTTGTTAAATCAGGTCAGGCTGATGTTGTACAAGCACCATTTACAAGTTTAAATCAAACTGTTGATAATTATAAATTAGTAGATATGCCAAGTACACGTGCACAAGGTATTTCTCTTCCATATTTGAATGACACTGGTTTAAAAACTAATAATAATCATAAAGTAGGAAATAATGTTACTGCTGATCCTGCAATTAGGAAAGCATTAAATATAGGTTTAAATCGTTCTGAAATTATTGATTCTGTATATAAAGGACATGCTAAAGTTGAATATACTGGTGTAGATTACTTACCTTATGCAAATAATCAAGCTAAAGTAAATGATTCTAATAAACAACAAGCTAAAGAAATTTTAGAAACTGCTGGATGGAAATATACTGATGGTGATGGTATACGTGAGAAAAATGGAACAAAGGCATCTTTCACATTATATTATGCATCTAAAGATCAGTCCAGACAATCATTAGCAATAGTTGTTTCAGAACAAGCTAAAGATTTAGGTATTGAAATTAAATTAAATGGTACTGATTGGGATACAATTTACCAAAATATGTATAGTAATGCTGTTGTAATGCAACAATCTTCAGATAATCCTTATAGAAATATATACCAACAATATTACAGTAAAAATAATTTTTCAGAAGATAATTACATGAATCCTAATGCATATAACAATTCTGCTGTAGATGCTATTCTTGATCAAGCTATGAGTAGTAATAGTCAAACTCAAGCAAATTCATACTGGAAACAAGCTGCATATATTAATACTGATTCTGGTTTTGGACCTGCTGCAGATGCACCATGGTTGTGGGTTGTAGATTATGATTACTGTTATTTTGTTAAAAATAATGTTAATATTGGTCAAGAACCTAAAATGGGTCAAGATTATATGGAAAATATTTGTAATTGGACACGTGTTAATAAAACAACATAAAATATTTTATTAATATTTTTTAAATACTTTAAAAAGATAATTTTTGATTAATATTAAATTATCTTTTTTTAATTTCTTTTTTTAAATATAATTTTAATTTTGGAGGTTATTTTTTAATGAATAAGAAGGTACTTTATTTTATTCGAAATAAAACAATACATTTTATTCTGTTGATGATTGCGGTAGCTATTTTTAATTTTATTCTTATTGATTTATCACCTATAGATCCTGTAAATATTTATCTTCAGCAATCTTCAGTAAGTGAAGCTCAAAGAGCAGCACTTGAACAATATTGGGGTGTAGGTCAACCAATTACTACTAAAATTTGGAATTGGTTAATAAATTTATTACAAGGAAATTTAGGTACATCATTAATTTATCGTGTTCCTGTTTCTCAAGTTATTATTGAAAAATTTGAGGCATCTGTAGTTTTAATGTTATTATCTTGGCTTATTAGTGGATTAATTGGATTTTTCCTTGGTGTTGTAGCAGGTAAAAATAGAGACAGTTGGATTGATAAAATAATTAAGATTTACTGTTATATATTACAATCTGCACCTTCTTTTTGGATTGGTTTACTTATATTAATAATATTTGGTGTTGAATTAGGATGGTTCCCAATTGGTCTTGGAGTTCCTATTGGAACTATGGAATCTAATGTAACAATATGGCAATGGTTAGCAAGATTAGTACTTCCTGTATTAACATTAAGTCTTGTAGGTGTTGCACCTATTGCAATGTATACTAGAAATGAATTGGTTGAAGTATTATCTTCTGATTATGTATTATTTGCAAAAGCAAGAGGAGAATTTGGATGGCCATTAATTGAAAGACAAGCATTAAGAAATATATTACTTCCTGCATTAACTCTTCAATTTTTATCATTCAGTGAATTATTTGGTGGTGCAGTACTTGTTGAACAGGTATTTTCATATCCTGGAATTGGACAAACTGCTGTAGCTGCAGGTCTTCAAAGTGATGTTCCTCTTTTACTTGGTATTGTTCTTGTGAGTGCAGTATTTGTATTTGTAGGAAATCTTATTGCAGATATATTATATTACTTTGTAGATCCAAGAACTAAAGAAAATGAATCTTTTGATGTTTAAAGGAGTTAAATTATGTTTAAAAATAAAAAAAATAATAAACCATGGTTTTTGTATCATGCAAATTTAAGAGTTAAAACTCTTTTTATAATTATAGTGGCATCATTGATTTTAATTTCAATATTTCTAAGTAATTTCTTTATTAATCCTAATACAGCACTTACAACAGATTTTTCAAACATTAATCAAGCACCATCATTTGAACATATATTTGGTACAGATTGGATGGGTAGAGATATGTTTGTAAGAACAATTTTAGGATTAGGTATCAGTATTGGTGTTGGTGCATTTGCATCTGTTATAAGTACTATTATTGCAATAATTCTTGGTTCTTTATCTAGTGTTAATTCAGTTGCTGATGAATTTGTAGCATCTGTAATTGATTTATTTGGTTCAATTCCACATATATTACTTATAATATTAATTTCTATTAGTTGTGGTGGTGGTTTTTATGGTGTGATTTTAGGTGTTGGATTAACACATTGGACTCCCCTTGCAAGAGTTTTAAGAGCTGAAATTAAAAAGATTAAAACTACAGAATTTATTAAATTATCTGAACAATTAGGAAAAAGTAAATGGTGGATTATTAAAAAACATATTTTTCCCCTTGTAATTTCTCAAATAATAGTTGGTGTAATATTAATGTTTCCACATGCTATAATGCATGAAGCAAGTATTTCCTTTTTAGGTTTTGGACTTTCTCCACATGAACCTGCAATTGGTATTATATTAGCTGAAGCAATGGGATATTTAAGTACTGGTGCATGGTGGTTAGCATTCTATCCAGGTTTATCATTGTTATTTATTGTTTTATTATTTGATTTGATTGGTGAAAATGTTCATAAATTATTAAATCCTCAAACTACAAATACATGATTCTTTTTCATGTTTTTATAATATGATTTAGGTTTTTTTGTAGTTTTATAAATGATATAATTTTTGCTATGTTTTTATAATATGATTAATTTTGTAAATTATGTGGTTCTTTAATTCTATCATTTATTATAGGAAAAATTTTTAGAGTTTATATAATTATTTATGATTTATTGGAGGTTAAATAATGAATAAATTATTAGAAGTTGATAATCTTTCAATAGGATTTACTCAATATTTTAAAGGTCTTAAACAAAGGAAATTAAATGTTATATCTGATTTAACTATTGATTTGTATGAAAATGAGATTTTAGCAGTTTTAGGTTCAAGTGGTTCAGGTAAAAGTTTACTTGCACATGGAATACTTGGTATATTACCACCTAATGCAGAAGTTAATGGTTTAATGTATTATAAGAATGAAGAATTAACTGATGAATTAAAAGAAAAATTAAGAGGTAATACCATTAGTTTGATTCCTCAGTCTGTAAATTATTTAAATCCTTTAATGAAAATAAAATATCAAGCTATTGGGTATATTGAAGATGAATCATTAAAGAATGAAAAATTAAAAAAACAAGAAGAAATATTTGAAAGATATAATTTAGATAAAACTGTTGGAGATATGTACCCTCATCAATTATCAGGGGGAATGGCAAGAAAAGTATTAATTTCAACAGCATTATTAAATAATCCAAAAATAATTATTGCAGATGAGCCTACACCAGGTTTAGATAAGAAATCAGTTGATGAAACAATTACTGATTTAATTGATTTAAAAGATAAAGGTGTAAGTGTTATTTTAATTACTCATGATATTGATACAGCTATTAAAACAAGTGATAGGATTGCAATTTTATATTTAGGTTATATAATTGAAGTTACAGAAACTAAAAATTTTAAATATAATAATGAAAATCTCTTACATCCTTATACAAAAGCATTATTTAATGCACTACCTGAAAATGGATTTAAATTAACTAATGGTCATCAACCATCTTATTTAAATATTCCTAAAGGATGTCCTTATCAAGATAATTGCGAATATAAAACAGATAAATGTTTAAAAAAAGTACCTCCATTAGTTAAAATTGGAACAAGTCTTGTAAGATGTTATTATCCTATTATTAATTAGGTAATTATTTATAAAATATATGGGGTTATTATATGGAAACATTAAAAGCAGAACATATATCTTTTGGATATAATTCAAAGAATATGGTATTAAATGATATTAACTTTACTATGGATAATAGTATGATATTAGGTTTATTTGGTGATAGTGGATCTGGAAAAAGTACTTTTTGTAAAATTTTAACTGGATTTATTGATTCTTATAAAGGTAATGTATTATTAAACAATAAATCTATTGAAAATGGTTTTAATCCTATTCAATTAATTTATCAACATCCTGAAAAAATAATGAATCCTCGTTGGAATATGGGGGATATTTTAAAAGAATCTTGGAATCCATCAGAAAAAATTTTAAATGAATTTGGTATAAAAAGAGAATGGTTCAATAGATATCCTTCTGAATTATCTGGAGGTGAATTACAAAGATTTAGTATTTTACGTGCTTTAAATCCTAAAACAAAATTCATTATTGCTGATGAGATTACAACTATGTTAGATGCTGTAACTCAAGTACAAATATGGGATAGTTTACTAAAATATGCAAAAAAATATAATATTGGTGTTTTAGTTGTAAGTCATGATGATAAATTACTTAATAAAATAACTGATAGAACAATATTATTAGATGATTTAAATAAGCAATAACTTATTTTTTCTAATAATTTTTTATAATTTATTTTTTATATTATTTTCGAGTTTTTTGTTTTTTAGTTAAATGTTGGGTGTTTTTTTACTATTTTTTTCAAGTTTTTTTTTATAATTAATAATAAATATAAATGATTTCAAATAGAAATAAAGTATATTTAATTAAACTATTTTTTTGTGATATTATGAAAAGAACAGCATTTAAAGTAGCTTATATAGGTTCAGGTTTTAGTGGTTTTCAAAGACAACCTGATGTTAGAACAGTTGAAGGTGAAATTATAGATACTTTAACTGAAATTGGTTACATTGATAATCTTAAAGATGCAAGATTCCGTATAGCTGGTAGGACTGATGCTGGTGTAAATAGTTTAGGTAATGTTATTAGTTTTCAAACTGAAAAAGAAATTCATATAAATAAAATTAATAATTATCTTCCAGATGATGTTCAATTCCTTGGAACTGCACCTGTAAGATATGGATTTAAACCAAGATATGCAAAGCAGAGATGGTATAGATATATTCTATTTAGAAATAATCTAGATATTAATAAATTAAATGAAGTAGCAAGAGTGTTTGAAGGTAAGCATAATTTTACAAATTTTACTAAAAGATTTCAGAAAACTACAGTAAGAACAATTGATAAAATAAATATTTCATCTCCTAATATTAAACCTGATGAACGTATGCTACGTAACTGTAAAACTAATAATTTTAATAGTAATCAGGATTTTTCTAATCTTAATGAAACTTATACTCCAATTTTTGTTGATATTTATGGTGAAAGTTTTTTATGGAATATGATTCGTAAAATGATGCGTGTATTTACTGAGTATGCTGTAGGTAATATGACTATGGATCAAATAGAATCTTATTTAAATCCTAAAGAAGATGAACCAAGAGCACATATTAAGGTTCTTGAAGCTGAAAACTTAATATTAATGGATACAATTTATGATAAAATTAAATTTACTTATGATGATTATGCAGTTGAGAAATTTAAACGTTATCTTGCTTCAGAACTTGTTGATTATCAAAGAAAATATTCTATAGTAGAGTGTATGCTTAATAGTTTTTAAATAAGTATTTTCCTATGGTTTTATTATTTATTTAATATTTTTCATTGAATATTTTAGAGGTATATAAATTATTTAAATGTTTAATATAATTGTATTTTATTTAATATTTGATAATTTAATTTGAATTTTACTTATTATTAAATATAAATAATTATATAGATATTTAAAAATAAATTTTATTTAATACAAAATTTAATATTATAATATTTAGAATTTTAAAGGGTGATTATATGAAGATTGGTGTTGTATTAGGTACTAGACCAGAAATAATTAAAATGGCACCAGTAATTGATGAAATTCAAAATAGGGGACATGAATTACTTTTGATTCATACTGGTCAACATTATGATAAAGAAATGAGTGAAGACTTCTTTATAGATTTAGAACTTCCAAAACCTAATTATAATATTCATGTAGGTTCTGGTTCTCATGGTAAACAAACAGGACTTATGATGAAAGGTATTGAAGAAGTTTTAATTAAAGAAAAACCTGATATTGTACTTGTTCAAGGGGATACAAATGCAGTACTTGCAGGAGCACTTGTTGCTCAAAAACTTCACATTCCAGTAGGTCATGTAGAAGCAGGTCTTAGATCTTTTGATGTGTCTATGCCTGAAGAAATTAATAGAATGGCAGCAGATGATTGTTCTTATTTTTATTTTGTTCCAACAGAAGAATCTGCTATTAATTTAGTTCTTGAAGGATATTCTCCAAAAGATATATTTATAACAGGTAATAGTGTAGTTGACACATGTTATAGAAATCTTAAGATTGCTGAAAAAACAAGTACCATTATTGATGATTTAGGACTTGAAAATTTAGATAATATTATTACATTAACTATGCATAGAGCAGAAAATGTTGATGATAAAGAAAGATTACATAATATTATTGGTGCATTACATGAATTAAAAGATTTTAATATTGTTTTCCCTATTCATCCAAGGACTAAAAAAACATTAGAAAGATTTGGACTTTATGATGATTTAGTTAATGAAAAACATATTCATATAACAAAACCAATTGGTTATCTTGACTTTTTAGTATTAATTTCAAAATCTATAATAATTTTAACTGATTCTGGAGGTCTTCAGGAAGAAGCAATTACTCTTAATGTACCTGCATTAACCTTAAGATATAATACAGAAAGACCTGAAACTGTAGAAGCTGGTGGAAATATTCTTGTAGGTGCTGATAAAAATTATATTCTTGAAACAGCAAGTAAAATATTAAATGATAATGATTTTTATAATAAAATGAAAAATGCTAAAAATCCTTATGGTAATGGTAATGCTGCTAGTAAAATGTTAGATGTTATTGAAAATGCTTATGAAAATAATAATCTAAAAATTGAAGCTCCTGAAACCATTTATTCAGGATTTAAAGTGGAAATGAAACAAGTATCTGAAGATATTACTGTTAAAGAATTTGAAGATAAATATAATTCTTTAGTAAGAGTAATTTATAAAAATGATAATATGGTATTCCCACAAGAAAATATAAATATTAAAGATTCAATTATACTATTTAATAAATATTCTAATTAATTTTAGAATTAAACTTTAATATACAATTTATATAGCTATTTATAGATGATATTATGGAATATGATTTAAGTAATGTAAATAAAAATTTTATATTGGTATTTGAGTATTATACTGCTACTGGATTAGATGATTTATGTATAAGTTCTGAAGCTGCTGCTCTTATTAGTGGTTTAGTTGATGATTTAGTAAATGAAGATGTTTACTTATTATTAAGTAAAAAATATTCTTATCTTGGAGAAGATAAAAAAAATATTCATTTAATTATATTAGATGAAGATAAAAGTGAAAATGCATTAGAGGACTTTTTAATAGATAATGTATCTAAATTTAGTAGATCTATTTTCATTTCTTCTGAAGAAGATAATAATTTATATGATATTACACGTTTCTTAGAAGATAATAATGTAAAACTTTATGTTTCTGATACAGAATCAACTAGAATCTGTTCAGATAAATTTGAAACATTTATGGCATTACAATATAAGTGTGATTACTTACCTTTAACATATAAAGTTATAAATGATCCAAAAATCTATTGGAAAAAACCTATTGAATATAATCTTAAAGCAATTAATGTTCCTGGAGAAAGTTGTGATGTAGGTCCTATTCCTGATGATTTAGAAATTAAAACTAAATTAATTGCAAAACCATTAAATGGTGTAGATTGTGAAAAAATTAAAATTATTTCTAATAAATCAGATATTGATGAATTAGATAATCTTTTTCCAGAAGGAAATGGTATATTAATTCAAGAATTTATTGAAGGGGAAGTATTAAGTGTAAGTCTTCTTTCTGATGGAGTAAAAGCTTTACCAATTAGTTTAAATAAACAACATGTTAATTTAGAAAATGATTTAGGAACTTATCTTGGTGGAGAATTGCCTTATAATCACCCAGCTAAAGATAAAATATTTGATGTTGCTAAAAAAGTAGTTGAAAGTATTGAAGGTTTAAAAGGATTTGTTGGTGTTGATTTAATTGTAAAAGAAGAAGATGGTGAATATATTCCATATGTTATTGAAATAAATTCACGTTTTACAACACCTTATGTAGGTCTTAGGAAAGTTTTAAACATAAATATTGGACAAACTATATTAGATTTAATTGATGGTAAATTATCTATTGATGATATTGATAATCTTTCATTTAAATCAGGTGTAAAATTTATTAAAAAGAATGGTCAATTAAATATAGAAACTGTTTAATTTTTTATTAAATTTTACTTATTTTTATTTTTATGATTTTGTATTTTTTTTAGTTTTTTTTTCTTGTTTTTTTTATGATTTTGTTTTTTTTTTTTTAATTTTTCTAGTATTTTTCTAGTTTTGTATTTTTTCATGATTTTTTATAAAGTAATTTAAAATTAGTTAATATTATTTATATTGAATAATAAAAACTTAAAATGTTAAAAATTGGATATTTTATATAATAATATTCTAAATTTTATTTTAATCATGATTTTTTTATAGATAATTAAATATGTTTATTAACTAGTGTATTTTTTCTTAATCATGATTTTTTTATAGATAATTAAATATGTTTATTAACTGTGTATTTATTAATAATATATTTTTTACAGTGGTTTATTAAAAATTATAGAGGTTATTCTAATGAAAATAGCAGGATTTGATATTGGTGGAGCAAACACTAAAGTTGCTATTATTGATTTTGATAATGGAGAAATTAAAAATATAAAAATTGATTTATCATATTTACCAATGTGGAGTGATAATGATACTTTACAAACTGTTTTAACTGAGCTTATTGAGAAAATTTGTCCAGTTGATGAACTTGATGGTATTGGTATTTCAATGACTGCAGAACTTGTAGATGCATATGAAACTAAAAAAGAAGGAGTTTTAGATATTGTAAATAAAGTTAATGATCTATTTGATTTACCATTAGGTTTTGTTACTATTGATGGTGTATTTGATATTGACCGTATTAAAAAAGATCCATTAAAAGCAGCAGCTGCAAATTGGATTGCTACAGCTCCTATTGCTGCAAAAATTTCTGATAATTGTATTTTTGTAGATACTGGAAGTACTACTACTGATATTATTCCTGTTAAAAATGGTAAAGAATGTGCTAAAGGTCGTTCAGATATGGAAAGATTAGGTACTGATGAATTAGTATATACTGGAACTTTAAGAACTAATCTTTGTTCATTTTTATATAAAGTACCTCTTACAAAAGATGGTAAAACTGTTAATTATAGAGTAGGTTCTGAATTATTTGCAGAAACTGCAGATGTCTATAGGATTCTTGACTTAATTAGTGAAGATGATTATGTATGTGGTACTTATGATGGTGAAGGTAAATCTAAAATTGAATGTGCAAGACGTGTTGCAAGAGTTTTATGTGCAGATTTAGATATGTTAAATGAAGAGGATATTAAACAGTTATGTGAAACAATACATAAAGCTCAAATAAGCCAAATTGCAGAGGCAATTGATGAAGTATCTAAAAGGGAAAATATTGATACAATAGTTACTACTGGACTTGGTAAAGATATTTTAGATAAACCTGCAGCAGAATCTTTAGGATTAAATGTTAAATCTATGAATGAATTTTTAACTGATGATGAATGTGTTGTTTCACCTGCAGTAGGTACTTCAATTCTTATGGAAGAATATTTAAGAAATAATTAAATTTATATTCTTTTTATTTTACTTTTATTTAATTTTTTAGTTTTTATCTTATTTTTGTGCTTTTTTTATTGTTTTTATTTAATTAACAATTTATTTTAGCTTTAAATATTATTTTCATTTATATTTTAGAGTTGAATTTTTTTTATTATAAAATTAGTTAAAATTAGTTTTAAAAAATCTTTTAAAAATAGTAAAATAAAATGGTATTTAAACCATTTAGTTATGAGATTAGTACCATACATCTTTTGCTCCAATTAAATAAGCAATAGTATTTGCAATTAGATGTATGAATATAGTAATAATTAATATAGTTATTACAAGTTCAATTGTAAGATGAACGAAAAATGAAACGAATATTAATGCAACTACTGCAAAATCTATTTGATCAAGTATTGGTGCTGAATGTCCTCTTGGAATACCTAGTCTTCTTTTAATAAAACTACCAAGAGCATCACCTATTAATGCTCCAAATCCAAGTACTAAACCTATAAATAATCCATTTATAGTTCCAGAATATGTTATAAATGGAATTAAATTATTACATGCTTGTTTAAGCAAAGGTGTATATGCTCCTTGTAATGCACCTACAATACCACCAATAATTGTTCCAGCAATAAGTCCTCTCCATGTACAACTTGGTCCAATAAGTTCCATACCATCTTTAGTTTTTTTACCAAAATCAAGTGGTGTTCCTCCACCAAAAATTAGAGCACTACTATTTGATAGATAAGCAGGTAGTATAAAATAAATGGATACTGCAATAAGTATACCTATATTATACAAATCAAAGTTCATATTTTTCCTCAATTTTCTAATGTTATTTTCTTAATTAAATTTGAAATTATTTTTTATAAAAGTTCCACTATTTTATATTAGTTTATTTTTTTATTTAAATTAATACTTATTTTTTTATTATTATAAAAGTTTATTTTTTTTATTTGAATGTTTATTAAAATTATATACTTTATATTATTTTATACAATTTTCATCTATTTTTTTAAATAATTTATTAATTTAAATACATTTAAATAAGATTAAAAATAATACTTATTTAATATAATCAATTTATATTTATATTATTATTTTTTATTAAATTTAATACTATTAATGATTTTATTATTAATTTTAAGATTTTAAATGGTTTAATATTATTAATTTTAATATATTATTAATTATTTTAATTATTAATTATAAGGAATAAAATTTATTCGTGGTGATTTTTTTTGATTAAAAAAACTAAAAGTTTATGTCCAGTATGTTTTAAACCTGTCGATGCTGAAGTTTATGAGGAAAACGGAAAAATCATGATTAAAAAAACTTGTGATGAACATGGTGAATTTGTAAACACTTATTGGAGTGATGCAGATATTTATAACAAAGCAAATAACTTTGTTACTACCACTACACAAGTAGAAAATCCTCAAGTCCATAAATCTCACGGTTGTCCTAATAATTGTGGATTATGTGAAGAACATAAAACATCTACTGTTTTAGGTTTAATTGATGTTACAAATAGATGTAATCTTAGATGTCCAGTATGTTTTGCTAATGCAGCTGTAAGTAAAAGATTATATGAACCTACTCAAGAAGAAATTAGGATGATGCTTAGGAATTTAAGAAATCTTAAACCTGTTCCTACTCCTGCAATCCAATATGCTGGTGGAGAACCTACAGTAAGACGTGATCTTCCTGAACTTATTGCTATGGCAAAAGAAGAAGGATTTGTACATACTCAAATTGCAACTAATGGTATTAGACTTGGAAGTAAAAAAGGATATGCTGAAGAACTTAAAGAAGCAGGACTTAACACTGTTTATATGCAATTTGATGGTGTAACTGAAGAACCTTATATTGCAAATAGAGGTAAAAATTTACTTCCTAAAAAATTAGATGCTATTGAAAGATGTCGTGAAGCTGAATTAGGTATGGTACTTGTACCTACTTTAGTTAAAGGTGTTAACGATCAACAAATTGGAGATATTATTAAATTTGCATTTGATAATAGAGATATTATTTATGGTGCAAATTTCCAACCTGTTGCATTTGCAGGAAGAATTGACACTGATTTAGTTGAAAAAGAAAGATTTACTATTCCTGACTTTGAAAAAGAAGTTGAAAGACAATTAGATCATCAAGTTACTACTGATGCATTTTATCCACCATCATCTGTTGAACCAGTTACAAGATTTATATATGCTATGGATGATAGTGTTGATCCAGTTATGTTAAATTGTCACCAACATTGTGGTTCAGCAACTTATGTATTTGTTGATACTGATGAAGATGGAAATCAAAAATTTATTCCAATTACTGACTTTATTGATGTTGATGCATTCTTAAACTTCTTAGATGAAAGTGCTGAAAAAATTGAAGAAGGTAAATTTGCTGCAAAAACTAGAATTGCAGCTAGTGCAATTAAAAATTTATCTGACTTTATAGATACTGATAAAGCACCTTCTGGATTAAATATTAAACATATATTATATGATGTATTTAAAAACAAATCTTATGAAGCTTTAGGTGAATTTTCTACTAATGCAATGTTAATTTCTTGTATGCACTTTATGGATCCTTATAACTTCGATGAAGATAGGGTACAAAGGTGTATTATTCATTATGCAGTTCCTGATGGTAGAATTATACCATTCTGTACTATGAATTCTAGATTTAGGGAAGGTATTGAACAAGAATTTTCAGTTCCATTAAACAGAAAAGAAAGAGAAAAAATTGAAGAATTACAAAAAGAAGCATAATTCTTTTTTAATTTTTTTATTTACTATTTTTATTAATTTAATTTTTTCATTATATCTATTTATATAATATTAATTTGTTTTTAAGCTATTTTTTTTATGAAAAAAGTTTAAATTATATGTTATATGGGCTATTTTTTTATGAAAAAAGTTTAAATTATATGTTAAATAGAATTTATAATGAATATTTACTTATATATTTATTAATATTTTAAAAACAATTGAGGACACTTAAATATGATTATTAAAACACCTTCTCGTCTTCATATGGCTCTTATTAATATGGATGGGTCAAATGGACGAATGGATGGGGGAATTGGTCTTACATTAGATAGGCCTAATTTTATTTTAGAAGGAAATCTTTCTGATTCTTCAAAAATTACTGTTGATTTTGAAGAAGAATTAAGTAATGATATTAAAGCAGAGTATACTAAAAAGATTAATGATGCTGCAAATAAAATATTAAATTATTATGATTTTGATTATGGTTTTGATTTTTTAGTTAAAAAATCTCTTTTACTTCATTCTGGTTTAGGATCTGGAACACAAATTGCTTTAGCTACAGCAAAAATTGTAACTGAATTATTAGATATTCATAAAGGTGCAGTAGTTTTATCTACTATTGTTGGTCGTGGAGGTACTTCTGGTATTGGTACTTATTCTTTTGATTTTGGTGGTTTTCTTGTTGATGGTGGTCATAATAAAGATGAAAAACCTGATTTTTTACCTTCCTCAGCTTCAGCTGCTAAGCCACCTAAACTTATTGCTAGATACGATTTTCCTGAAGATTGGAATATTTTAATTGCAATTCCAAAATCGGATAGTGTTAATGGTAAACATGAGGTTAATGTATTTCAAGAAGCATGTCCTGTTCCATCAAAAGAAGTTAATGAAATTTCTCATATTATCTTCATGAATCTTATTCCTTTCATGCTTGAAAAAGATATTATTGAAGTTGGTAGGGCTGTTAATGAAATGCAGTATAAAGGGTTTAATAAAGTAGGTATTGATATACAAAATGATAAAACAAAAGATTTAATGAAATTTATCTATAATAACGGTGCATATGGTGTAGGTATTAGTTCATTTGGTCCTGCTTTATATTCATTCTTTGATGATAATAATAAAGATATTGTTGAGAAAACTAAAGAGTATTTAGGTAATGATGGTATTGTATTTGTAAGTAAAGCTCAAAATCATGGTTATGAAATATTATAAGTTTTAATGTGAAGTTTTAGTTTGTATTTATAAATTATTATATGTTTTAATGTGAAGTTTTAGTTAATGTTTAGAATTATTATAATAGTTTTATTTTCAATTTTAATTTTTCATAATTTTTTATTAATTTATTAAATTCATTTTTTTATAATAATTTAATATTTTTATTTACCTTTTAGATTTTAACTATCTTATAATTTTAAATTGTATTTTGTTTATTTATTTAAAGTTATAATATCTTTTAGTTTAGTTATTAACCTAATTTTTATTCTTATTTTCAAAATTTTTTAATATATTTTCTTTATTATTAATTTTTATAATGTATTTTTTACCTAAAGTTTATTCTTTTAATGAACTTTTATTTAATTCATTACAAACAATTAATTGACATATATATTACTTATTTAAAAGTTTTTTTATTAAAATCGTATAGAAAAATTTAATATATATAGTTTATAAAAAAGTATTAGTTACTAAAAACGGTATTTAAATTTGATTTTTTAATGTGAAATCTTCAAATTTTAAAACACTGTTGATTTATTTTATCTAAAAAAACAATCGGGAACATTTAAATATGATTATTAAAACACCCTCTCGTCTTCATATGTGTCTAATTGATATGAGTGGAGCATATGGTAGAACTGACGGAGGAATTGGCTTTACTATAAATCAACCAAATTTTATATTAAAAGGAGAAGAAACTAACTCTAATGAGATTACAGTTGATTTTAGTAACACAGTTAGTGGGGATACTAAACTAGAATGCCGTAGTAAAATCATTGAAGCTGCAGAAAAAGTATGTAAATTTTATGATATTGACTATGGATTTGATTTTGAGGTTCAAAAATCTTATCTTACACATTCTGGTTTAGGATCTGGAACACAAATGGCATTAGCTACAGCTAAAATTATTACAGAAACAATTGGGCAAAGTGAAAAATCTGTTAAATTAGCTAATATTGTTGGAAGGGGAGGTACTTCTGGTATTGGTACTTTTTCCTTTGATTACGGGGGCTTTATTGTTGATGGGGGACATAGTTTAAAAGAAAAAGGTTCATTTTTACCTTCTTCTGCATCTAAAGCAAGACCGCCTCAACTTATTGCACATTATGATTTTCCTGAAGATTGGAATGTTTTAGTTGCAATACCTAAGGATAATGATCATGTACATGGTCAAAGAGAAGTTAATATTTTCCAAAATAATTGTCCTGTATCTAAAAGCGAAGTAGAACAAATGTCTCATATTATTTTCATGAATTTAATTCCATTTTTGCTTGAACATAATATTTATGAATTTGGACATTGTGTTGATGCAATTCAAGAAAGAGGATTTAAAAAAGTTGAAGTTGGACTTCAACCACCTAAATTCATTAATCTTATGCAATATATGCGTGATAATGGTGCATATGGTGTAGGTATGAGTTCATTTGGACCTGCAATTTATACAGTATTTGATAAAGAAAATGAAGATATTGTAAAAGCAACTAAGGATTATCTTGGTGATGATGAGATAGTTTTTGTAACTAAAGCTCAAAATCATGGATATGAATTATGTAAATAATTATTTTATCTTATTTTTTTTATGCCCTATTTTTTATTTTTCTTATTTTTTTGCTTTTTTATTTTTTAGTTTTATTTTTAATTATTATGGGTATTTTAGATTTTTTTCTTATTTTTTGTGTTTTTTTTAGTTTTATTTTTAATTATTTTAAGTATTTTTTGTGTTTTTTTTAATTTTTTACTATTATAAATTTTTTAATTTATTAAAATCTTTTGTTAAGCTGTTTAATTTTTTACTCATAAAGTTTATATATTTAAACATTATATAGTAGTTTATATTATAATTTAATTACTGTTAGTTTTAGCAATAATTTAATTATAATTTGGTGATGAGGTTCGCCATGTATTAATTTACAGAACCGTTAAACTTTTTTTAAGATTTAACTGATGACTTCCTATTTAACTTGAATTGCTATTATTTAAGAGTTTATAGTCATCAGAACCATAAAATTCATTTAATTATTCCCATATTATTAGATGACTTTTTCTTAAATTTAGCAATTTTTTTTTTAATTTGGAGGAAAAGTTTATGGTAGATGTTTTCCCATTAATTTTAGGCTTACTTATTTTAATTGCTAGTCTAATTTCAATTAAATGGGGTATTTCAGTTACTATTATTGAAATTATTCTTGGTGTTGTTGCTGGTAATTTAGGTATTATCAGACCAGAACAATGGATGGTTTATATTGCAAGTTTTGGTGGTGTTTTATTAACATTTCTTGCAGGTACTGAAGTTGATGTTAAACTATTAAAAAATAAATTTAAAGAAAGTTTTCTTATTGGTCTTGGATCATTTATAGCTCCCTTTTTAGGAGTATTTTTACTTGCATATTATTGTATTGGTTGGAATTTATTAGAATCATTACTTACTGCTACTGCATTATCTGAAACTTCTATTTCTGTTGTATATTCTGTTTTAACAGAAAAAGGCTTATTTAAATATGATTTAGGTAAACTTATTATGGTTGCTACATTTATTGGAAATCTTTTAACTGCTATTGTTTTAAGTTTATTATTTATGAAAACAGATATTAATACAGTTATATTCTATTCTGCTTCAGCTATTATTATATATTTAGCATATAAATATTCTAATAAAATTTTTTATTCAAAACTTCTTAGAAATAAGCTTGCAGAGGTTGAAATTAAATATATATTCCTTTTATTACTTGGATTTATTTTTCTTGGAAGTTTAGGTGGTGGTCAAGCAATACTTCCTGCATTTATTTTAGGTGTTGTTTTATCTAGTTACTTTAAAGTTGAAGATAAAGGAGAAGTTAAGTCACGTATTAAAACAGTTGCATTTGCAGTTATTACTCCTATATTTTTTATTGTAGGTGGTATGAAAGTTTCTATAGCTCTTATTCTATCATCAATTATTATATTTGTAGTTATATTCGCAGTACGTCAAATTGCTAAATTCATTGGTGTTTATAGTATTAGTAAATATTATCTTAAAGATTCTTATGAATATGTTACTCTTATGATGAGTACTGGTTTAACATTTGGTCTTGTAGCTGCAGTTTTTGGTTTAAATAATGGTGTAATTTCTCAAACAGTTTATTCTGTTTTAACTGGGGTTTTAGTTTTAAGTGCTGTTTTACCTACATTTGTCGCGGAAAAATGGTATTCACCAGTTCATTCTGAGGATATTAATGAGTTATAATTTTTATTTATATTTCTTAGTTTATTTTGAGAATATTAATAAATTATAAATTTTTATGTATATCCTAATTTTTTAAAAAGTTTTATATACTATGAAAGTTAATTTTTAATTAGAATTTTCTACATTTTTTTACATATGTATAAAATTTTAGTTTAAATCTATATTTTATAGGTTTAAATGTATTCTTCATAAAACAATCGACATTATTAAAAAGTGTTAAAGCTGTTGATATTCTAATAAAATTAGTTATTGTTTAAAAACAATAAAAATATTGATTATTTAATTTAAAAACCCTATTAATATTTAGTTTAATAAAATTAGTTATTTAATAATATAATTTAGTTTATAAAATGAAATTTTTATTTTATGAAATATTAGATTAAATCTAGTATTTTATATTAAAAACCTCTATTTCCACATTTATTTAAATTGTTTTATTAAATAAAATATTTGATTAAATATTGATTAAAATCCATGCCTTTAAAATTATTAAATTTATTATGATAATTAAATATCAATATAAATTTTATTAGAATATTTAAATTTAACATGATGTTTTTATATTTCCTATTTTTAAAATATTTTAAATTTATTATGTAATTAATTGGGTTTTATCGTTTTTTATTAAGTTTATAAAATATATTCTCTTTTAAAAAAAATTATATTTAAGTTTGAATATAAATATAATATAAATTTTTAATGGGGGAATATGTATGGATGATAAAAAAATAATTTATATTCTTGTTGTAATAATTATTATTTTAATTTCAATTATTGGAGTTTATTTTTTTAGTAATTTAGAAATTGATTATAAAGAATTTCATTTAAATTCTACTTGTTCTATTGATGTTCCTATTTCTAATAATATTGCTAATAAAACCATTGGCCAAAATATAACTGTTTTAAATGATACTAAATATGATTTGACTATAATTTATTATAATAATTATTCTGATATTTTATCTTCAAATTTAAAAGATAGTATTCAACTTGCTGCAATGAAAGATTCATATAAAGTAAATTCAGAGCAAATGACTCTTGTTAATGAAACTGTTTGGTTTAATAAAAATACTGGTTATTATATGACGTTTTTAAGTAATAATGCAACTTATGATAATATGATTATTATTACTAAAAATAAAAATATTCTTGAACATATGATAAACAGTATTAAATATGTTTCAATTAATATAACTAATTCCACTAATGATTCTATTGTTTCTAGTAATTCTGATAATACTGGAAATCATGATTACTCAAGTAGTTCTTCACAATCAAATGATAAAAGTTCTTCTGTAGATTCTGATGATGGTTATCATTATGCTGGACAATTTGAAGCAGAAGTTAAAAAAAGAAGTGATGGTATTTATGAAGATAGGGAAGGAAATACTTATGATATACGACATATGAGATAATTTTCCTTTTTATTTTTTGGGGGGTTAAGTTTATGAATATTAAAAAAATATTAATTATTTTGCTTGTATTAATAGTTGTCTTAAGTACTATTTTAATTGTTTTTACAAGTTATGAAAATAATAATAAATCTAAAATTAATAAAACAGTTATTAATAATACAACAAATAATTCTACAAATAAAACTATGGATAATAATATAAATAATTCAGTAGAAGATAATGTTGATTCTGTAGAATATTCTGATTCTGATAATTATAATTCTTATGCTGAATCAAATTCTAAATATGATGAAGATAATATTGTTTATTCATCAGATCCTAATTCCGATAAGTCTGTTATTGATGAAAATGGACATATAGATCAAGATAAAGTTGATTATTATAATCAGAAAGCTATTGAAAAATGGGGTCATATTGGATAATTTTATATTTTTTCTATTTTTAAATAAAATTATTTTATATTTTTTAAATTTAGCTATTTTTTAACTATTTAATGTTTAAAATTTTGAAAAGTTTTTTAAATTATTTAATTATTATATCTAAATTAATGTTTTTAAACAAAGATTTAAAAATAGAAACTTATAATATAATATTATAATAAAATTTTTTGTGATTAAAATGGAAAAAATTGAAGGAAGAGTTTGGAAGTTTGGAGAAAATATTGACACTGATTTAATTATTCCAGGTAGATATCTTAGAACATTTAATCCTCAAGATTTAGCAGATCATGTATTAGAAGGTGAAAGACCTGATTTTACTGCTAATGTTAAAAAAGGAGATATTATTGTTGCTGATGAAAACTTTGGTTGTGGCTCTTCTAGGGAACAAGCTCCTGTAGCTATTAAAACTGCAGGTGTAGATGCAATAGTTGCAAAATCCTTTGCAAGAATTTTTTATAGGAATGCTGTAAATATTGGTCTTCCTGTAATTACTGCTGATATTAAAGCATCAGATGAAGATATTGTATCTGTTGATTTAAGTAAAGGTATTTTAACTAATGAAACTACTGGTGAAACAGTTAAATTTGAACCATTTAAAGATTTTATGTTAAGTATCTTAGAAGATGGTGGTTTAGTAAATCATTATTTAGCAAATAAAACAGAATAAAATTTAAGTTTATTTTTTTTATGAAATATTAAGTAGTAAATTATAAATTTATTTTTTATAATAGAATTAAAAATAAATTATAAATTTATTTTTTAAAATTATAGTAGTAAACTATAAATTATTTATTATTAAAACAATTATAAAACAAATTATAAATTTATTTTTTATTTAATTTTTTTTAAAATTATTAATTATTATATATGATGGGTTTAATCTACTTATTTTAAATTATTAATATTATAATGTAGATTATTTAATTAAAAATATTATTTAGAGGAATTAAAAATGGAATGTCCAATTTGTGGATCAGATAATCTTACGGTCTTAAAATCAAAAGAAACTTCGTCTAAAAAGAAATTAATCAATGATTATTTATTAAAATGTAATGAATGTGAACATGTATTTAAAGATAGAATAACTCAATCAAGTCCTATTCCATGTAGGATTATTATAAGTGAAAATGAACAATCTATTAAATCAGTAATTGATTTATATCCTGATGAAACTATTAGTATTGGTAGTGTTTTACTTACGGATAATGGACAAGTTAGAGTTAAATCTATTGAAACTGATGAAAGAAGAGTAAAATCTGCTATTGTTAAAGATATTAAAACTATTTGGGCTTCATCTTTAGAGATTCCAGCAAGATTTGGATTATCTATTGATTTAAAAGGTGAAACTCAATCTTATAAAATAGATACTGATAGGGATTTTGAAGTATCTACTAATGATATTATTAAAATAGAAGATTTTATTTTAAAAGTTCATATTATTAAAACAGATAAAGGAAAAATTACTAGTGGTTCTGTAAATGCAGATCATATTAAAAGAATATATACAAAACCTATTGATTTAAAATCTTATGATTATAATTTAACTGATAATATTGTTAAAAAAACTATGAAATGGAATTAAATATTTAAATTATTTAAGTTTTAATTAAATTATTAATAAGCTATTTAGATTTTAATTAATTTAATAATTTTTTAATTTAATTATTTAAATTCTGTATTTTGATGTTAATTAAATATTAATTAACTTTTTTTAATTATTTTAAGAATATATTTTAATTTTTTTATATTTAACTGGAAATTTACTAATTTTTTTAAACTAAGGGTATTATTATGGCTATTAAAGTATCTATTGAAACATTTGGATGTATTTATAACAAAGCAGATTCTCAGATTATGGCAGGTGTTTTAGCTAAAAATAATATGGAACTTGTTGATAATGTAGAAGATGCAGATGTTATTATTGTAAATACTTGTTATGTTAAACTTCCAACAGAAAGTAAAGTAACAAATAGGATTCAAAAATTACAAAAAACTTATCCTGATAAGAAGGTTATTGTTAGTGGATGTATGGTTGAAATAGATCCTGAAAAAATTGATAAGATTACAGAGGAAGGTACATCTTGGATTGGACCACATCAATTAGATAAAACTGCAGAAGTTGTAAAAGCAGCTTATAATGGTAAAACACTTAGGGAAGATGGTTTATCTAAAAAATCTAAAGTTGGAGTTAAAAAATTTAGTGAAGATAAAAAAGTACATATTATTCAAATATGTGAAGGTTGTATGGGTAAATGTACTTTTTGTTGTACTAGACTTGCTCGTGGACCATTACATAGTTATCCTATAGAAGATATTAAAAATGAAGCAAAAGAAGCTATTGAAAATGGTTGTGTTGAGATTGAACTTACTGCTCAAGATACTGCAGCATTTGGTCATGATACCCATGAAAAACTATCTACTTTAATTAGAGAAGTGGCTTCTTTAGATGGAAATTTTAGGATACGTATTGGAATGATGCACCCTAAAAATATTTTCGATGATGTTGATGGAATAATTGAAGCATTTAAGTTACCAAAGGTATATAAATTCATGCATTTACCAGTACAAACTGGAAGTGATAAAGTACTTAAGGAAATGAATCGTCGACATACTATTGGTGAATATAAAGATTTTGTAAGTAAAGTCCGTGAAGCTATTCCAGAAATTACTATTGCAACAGATATTATTGTAGGTTATCCAACTGAAACTGATAAAGATTTTAATGAAACAATTAAATTACTTCATGAACTTAAACCAAGTATTGTTCATTTATCTAAATATCAACATAGGAAAGGAGCATTATCTTCTTCACTTAAAGCAATACCTTTTGATGTTATGAAAAAAAGATCTAAAAAACTTACTAAAATTATATCTGAAATTACAAAAGAAGAAAATGATCGTCTTTTAGGTCAAACTTTAGAAACACTTATAGTAGAAAAAGGATCTAAAGGAGGATATATTGGAAAAACTAATTCATATCTTCCAGTAGTTGTAGATGATGCTGAAATTGGTAGTTTTGTAAATGTTAAAATAGTTGAAACTACAAGTACTTATTTAATTGGAAAAATTGTTGATTAAAAATTAAATTATTTTTTTTATTTTTTTTTTTAATTTTTTATAATATTATTTTTATTTTTATATTTCTATTATCTTATTTTCTTTATTTTTTATATTATTTTTTTATCTTCTAAAAGTTAATTTTCTTAAAACATTTTATTTTATTAAATTTTTTCTTAATTTTTATATAGTTTTAAGTATATTCTTTATTATTCATACGAACGAAATTCCATTTTTTTTAAAATTTTTAAGGCTCTATTTAGCTTTTTTTATTATTTTTTTACTTTAATATTTTTAATTTTCTATTTTAAACTTTTATTATGCTTATT